>JAISTL010000092.1 GCA_031272615.1 Methylobacteriaceae bacterium
GACCGGGTTTTAATGGAACGCCTGAACTTATTGACGATCGGAGTTTTTCATGTCCGCTTATGTCCCTACCGCCAAAAACCCGCCGCGCGGGAAAATCTATGACTCTATCACCGACACCATCGGTTCGACGCCGCTGGTCCGCCTGAACCGGGTGCCCGGGGAATTGGGCGCCGACGCCGAGATTCTGCTGAAACTGGAGTTCTTCAACCCCATTTCTTCGGTGAAGGATCGTATTGGCGTGAGCATGATCGATGACCTCGAAGCCCAGGGGCTGATCAAGCCGGGCTCGACGCTCATCGAGCCGACGTCCGGCAACACCGGCATCGCGTTGGCCTTTGTCGCCGCCGCCCGCGGCTACAAGCTGATTCTCACCATGCCCGAGACCATGTCCGTCGAGCGGCGCAAGCTGCTGGCTTTCCTCGGCGCCGAACTGGTGCTCACCCCCGGCCCGGCCGGCATGAAGGGCGCGGTGGAAAAAGCCAAGGAGCTGAACGCGGAAATCGCCGGTTCGGTGATTCCGCAACAGTTCTCCAACCCCGCCAACCCGGCGATCCATCGTGTCACCACCGCCGAGGAAATCTGGGCGGATACCGCCGGCAAGCTGGATGCCTTCGTGGCCGGCGTCGGCACCGGCGGTACCATCACCGGTGTCGGGCAGGTCATCAAGCCGCGCAAGCCCGATGTGTATATTGCCGCGGTGGAACCCGAGGAATCTCCGGTGCTGTCCGGCGGCGCTCCCGGCCCGCACAAAATCCAGGGGATTGGCCCCGGTTTCGTGCCCGAGGTGCTTGACCGCTCCATTCTTGACGAAGTGATCAAGATTCCGAGTCCCAAGGCGTTTGAGGTCAGCCGTCTCATCGCCGCCGAAGAAGGCATTCCGGTGGGCATTTCCGCCGGCGCCAACGTCGCCGCCGCCATCGAGCTGGGCAAACGTCCGCAATTCAAGGGCAAGGTGATCGTCACCGTGGCCCCGTCCTTCGCCGAGCGCTACATCTCGACATTGTTGTTCGATGGTATCGGCTGAACGCACCAGGTCATTTGAATCCGGCCGCGGGTGTGCTACATCCGTGGCCGTTTTTCATGGGCACGGACGCAACACATGGACCATCCCCTGACCTCGCGGGAATTCAATGAAAACCTGAAACAGCTGCCGGGCGTTGTGCGTCGCAGACGCCCGCTGGTGCACTGCATCACCAACCAGGTGGCGGCCAATTTCACCGCCAATGTGCTGCTGGCGCTGGGCGCGTCCCCGGCCATGGTGCGCGCGCCGGAGGAAGTGGAGGAGTTTGTGCCCCGCGCCGACGCTTTGCTCAGCAATCTCGGCACCCTGGATGCCGTGCAGGCGCTGGCCGTTGAACGGGCCGTCGCCGCCGCGGGCCGGGTTGGCAAACCCTGGGTTCTCGACCCCATTACCGCCGGGCTCTCCTTCCGCTTGGAGTGTGTCCGGCGTCTCATGACCCACCGCCCCGCGGCCATCCGCGGCAATGCCTCGGAAATTCTGGCGTTGGCCGCCGTTATCGACGAACGCCCGGTTGACCCGGCCGCGCTGCGGGGGGTCGACAGCACCGAGCGCCCGGAACACGCCGTGGACGCGGCCAAGGCGTTGGCCCGGCAAGCGGGCGTTGCCACGGCGGTTTCCGGCGCCGTGAATTATGTGACCGACGGCGAACGCCTGCTGGAAATCCCCGGCGGGCACCCGGTGATGGAACAGGTTTCCGGCGTCGGCTGCGCGCTCAACGCCGTCATTGCCGCCTGCGTGACGGTGGCCGATTCGCCCTTTGACGCCCTCGCCGCCGGATTGAAGATATTCTCCGTCGCCGGCGCCGCCGCGGGAAAAACGGCCCCGGGGCCCGGCTCCTTCTCCGCGCTTTTCCTGGATTACCTGTCCACCCTCGATACCCTTCCGTGAATCCTGAGGTTTTCCCATGAAGCCGGTTGTCGATTACAGCCTCTATCTCATCCTCGACCCCGATGCCTGTCTCGGGCGCGACCCGCTGGAGATTGCCCTTGAGACGGTTGCCGGAGGCGTCACCTTGGTGCAGCTGCGCGCCCCCTTGTGGAAGAAACGCCGCACCTACGAACTGGCAACGGCGCTGAAGGCGGCTTTGACGCCCCGCGGTGTTCCTCTCATCATCAATGACGATGTCGATGTGGCCGTCGCCGCCAAGGCCGCCGGCGCCCATGTCGGACAAAAAGACCTGCCGCCGCAGGCCGCCCGCGCCTTGTTGGGTGACGACGCCATCCTCGGGCTTTCGGTGAGTTTCCCCGAACATCTGGAGGCCGCCCTGGCGCTGCCGCCCGGAACCATCGATTACATCGGCAGCGGCCCGGCCTTCGCTACGCCGAGCAAGGCCGACGCTAATCCGGTGATCGGTCCGCAGGCCGTCATTGATTTTGCCGGACGTTCGCCGGTTCCGGTCGTGGCCATCGGCGGTATCGACGCTGAGCGTGCCGTCGCCTTTCACCGCACCAAGGTTGCCGGCGTGTGCGCGATATCGGCGCTGTGCGCCGCTCCCGACCCGGCGGCGGCCGCCCGCGCCATGAAACGGGCGTTTTCCGGATAGGCGACACCGGATTACACTCCGCACTGCTTCTTTAATTTCCGCCGCAAGGCGAGTCGAGTGTGGAGAACCGTGAGTGTCCTGTGGCGGCAGGCCGGCGGTTGGTGCATAGTGAAGCACCGTTCCGTTCCACTGCACACATGAAAGTTTCAATGCTGCGCACGCTCAAATTTGCCTGGGAACTCATCGACCGCATCCGCAAGCGGTTTGACCGGCATGACGTTTGGGCTCTGGCCAGTCACATCGCCCTGTCGTTTCTGCTGGCGCTGTTTCCGTTTCTCATCGCACTCACCGCTCTTGCCACTTTTGTCGGCGCCAGCTCCTATTCCGACGACGCCGTGAAGCTCATACTCGACACCTGGCCCAAGGAAGTCGCCGCGCCCATTGCCGCGGAAATCAAGAGAATCCTCACTATCCGCCGGTCAGGTATTCTGACGGTGGGGTTTGTGCTGGCCCTCTATTTCGCGTCATCCGGGGTTGACAGTCTGCGAATCGGCCTGAACCGCGCCTATGGAGCCGTGGAAAACCGCTCCTGGATTCTGTTGAAGCTGCTGTCGCTGCTGTTCGTCGTCGTAGGCGCCGCCACCATGCTCAGCTTCGGCTTCCTGCTGGTGCTCGGGCCGCTGCTGTGGAAGACGCTCATCAATTATTCGCCCCAGGAATTACAGCCGTGGCTCAAACAGATCACCTTCACGGTGGATGTGTTCCGTATCGGCGTCACCGCCTGCCTGTTCATTTTTGCCCTGTTTTTCGTTCACAAACTGATTCCCGCCGGACGGCGCGCCTTTCTGACCATTCTGCCCGGCATTCTGGTAACGGTGCTGCTCTGGGTGGCCGGCGGCGTCGGCTTCGGCTGGTATCTGAGTCGGTTTTCCATGAATTATGTCTCCACCTACGGCAGCCTGGCAACGGCGATGATGACGTTGGTGTTTCTTTATATGTTTTCGGTGATTTTCCTGCTGGGGGGAGAAATCAACGGCGCGCTGAAATCCATGGTATTTCGAAGATCCGCCGGAGAGAAAGCCGCATGATCCACGCAAAACCTGTTTGCGGAATCGTCAAAGTACTTTATGAGAGCCGTGCTCGGGCATTTTAGGGCCCGCAAAATGTTTCAAGGCGGCGGCGGGCCGCTTCCACCATCTTCCGCGGGTTCAGGTGTGAAAGACAGTGATGTTCAATGGATTGTCCGGCAGCTTAACGGGCGGCCGATTGTGCTGGTCGGCCTGATGGGCTCCGGAAAAACCACCGTCGGCCGCAGGCTGGCGGCGGCGCTCAAGCTGCCGTTCTGGGATGCCGACCGTGAAATCGAGGCGGCCGCAGGCATGAGCATTTCAGATATTTTTGCGTTGCACGGCGAAGATGCTTTCCGCGACGGCGAGCGCAAGGTGATTGCCCGCCTTATGACCAACGGCTGCGGCGTTCTCGCCACCGGCGGCGGCGCCTATATGAACGATGAAACCCGCGCCCTCATCAACGAACGGGCGGTGTGCGTGTGGTTGAAGGCGGAGTTCACCGTGCTGATGGAGCGGGTGCGCCGCAACACCAACCGGCCGCTGCTGCGCAACAAGGACCCTGAAGCTGTGATGCGCAAGCTGATGAACGAGCGCTATCCCGTATACGCTGAAGCCGACGTAACGGTTCAAACCTCCCAGGCCTCCCACGACTCTGCCGTGCGCGCGGTTCTCAATGCGCTGAAAGCGTATTTCTCGGATAAAAACCATGATGCCCCGGACTCCTGAAATCATCGTTCCTGTTGCCTTGGGTGAGCGCGCATATGACATTGTCATCGGTCGCGGTGTTGTCGATTCGGCAGCGATGCGTCTCGCCGCCCTGAAGGCCCGGCGTGTTCTGGTGGTCAGCGACGCCAACGTCTACCCCCTGCACTATCCGCGCTTGGAGCGGGTGCTCGGTGAAGCCGGGTTCAGCTCCGTTTCGGCCCATGTGGTGCCCGGTGGCGAACCGACCAAGAGCTGGGAGAAGCTGATCGAGGTGGCCGAGGCAGCGCTGGCGGCAAAGCTGGAACGCGGGGATATTCTCGTGGCGCTCGGCGGCGGCGTCGTCGGGGACCTCACCGGTTTTGCCGCGGCCATCGTGCGCCGCGGCATACGGTTCGTACAGGTGCCGACGTCGCTGCTGGCCCAAGTCGACTCGTCCGTCGGCGGCAAAACCGGAATCAATTCGCCCCGGGGCAAGAACCTCATCGGCGCCTTTCATCAGCCCGCGCTGGTGCTCGCCGACACCTCTCTCGTCGACACATTGCCGCCGCGGGAGACGAAGGCCGGATATGCGGAAATCGTCAAATACGGGCTTATCAACGACCCGAAGTTTTTCGGCTGGTGCGAAGAGAACGCGCCGATGGTGCTCTCCGGCGGCCCGGAGCGCGACGAAGCCGTGGCGTACAGCTGTCGCGCCAAGGCCGATTTTGTGAAGAAGGATGAACGGGACACGGGTGAACGCGCCCTGCTCAATCTCGGACACACGTTCGGTCATGCTTTGGAGCGTCTGGCCGGCTATGACCCGCGTATCATCGTCCACGGCGAAGGGGTCGCTGTCGGAATGGCCATGGCTTTCCGCTTTTCGGTGTTCCTCGGGTTGTGCCCGGAGGCCGACGCCGAAGCGGTGCAGGCCCACCTGCAACGGGTCGGCCTGCCCGACAGGCCGGAGAAAATCCCGGGCGATTTCAGTTCCGCCGACTCCATGTTGGAAGCCATGTCGCAAGACAAAAAAGTGGAAAACGGCAGACTGACGTTCATTCTTGCCCGCGGTATCGGAAAAGCCTTTATAGAAAAAGGTGTTTCACCCGATGACGTGCGCCGCTTTCTCGCCTCATGAACCGGCGCGGCACCGGCGCTCAACCCGAAAAGACCCATTCAAGGAACACTTCCAAGGAATACCTCAATGACAACAACAACCGACAAAACCGGGAAAATCGCCATGGTCACCGGCGGCAGCGCCGGTATCGGCCTGGCGTCCGCCCGTGCCTTGGCCGAACAGGGATATACCGTCATTATCACCGGGCGCAACGGAGAACGCCTGAAATCGGCGTTGGCTGAGATGCCCGCCGGCAAGGTTCATGCCATCGCCGCCGACGTCACCGACCCTGCGGCGGTCGACAGGCTGTTTTCCGAGGTGGAACAGCGCTTCGGCCGTTTGGACGTGCTGTTCAACAATGCGGGAATGAACGTCAAACCGGATTCGGTGGAGGATATCACCTTCGAGGACTGGCAGACGATCCTGCAAACCAATGTGACGGGAGTGTTCCTGTGCCTGCAGGCGGCGGTGCGACTCATGAAGAAGCAGACGCCGCGCGGCGGACGTATCATCAACAACGGCTCGGTTTCCGCCTCCGTTCCCCGCTACTTCGCGGTGCCCTACACCGCCACGAAACACGCGGTGACCGGCATCACCAAGGCGGCGTCGCTGGATTGCCGGGAGTTTGATATCGCCGTGTGCCAGATCGACATCGGCAATGCCGCCACCAAAATGACGACTCGCATGGGAACGACCGGCGCCCTGCAAGCCGACGGTTCCGTCAAACAGGAACCGACAATGGATGTGGAAAACGTTGCCGCGACCATTTGCTACATGGCCGGGTTGCCGTTGGAGGCAAACCCGCTGTTTCTAACAGTTCTGGCGACAAAAATGCCGTTTTCGGGCCGCGGCTGACGGCGGCGCGCTGCTTGGCCCGGCTTACTTGAGGAACGTGAGTCGGGCGAGAACTATTATGTTGTCATTAAACAAAAAATAGAATAAAGTGTTAACCATAAATAAATTATAAGTAATAGCAAGTATATATTCGATAACCAATACACATTTTGTTAAGAACGAATCTTTGTTGGCACCGCCATTTTGCGAATCCGCTTTGATTGACTCGATTTTAGCGGTACTATGGCTGCAAATAAACGGCCGGGTCAACGCCACCATACGT
>JAISTL010000111.1 GCA_031272615.1 Methylobacteriaceae bacterium
CTGAAACCACTTCCTGCCCGCCTGAACCGGACGGCACCCGCCCGGAAAGGACACGACTCCGAAAACATTACCTCACCGTTGTTCCGCCGATGCGGCAACGGTATGTTGAACAGACTCTACACAGAAGTGTGGAAATTTCAGGGAAAAACAAACGTTTTTTAAACGTTGCCACCCACGCTGCCCAAGGAAAACCGGGGGAGTTGCGCCTCCGCTTCGTGAAGAGTTATGTCAACTCTTTGCATTCGGTTTGTGGCATAAAATAGGACAAATGGTCATCATCCGGCGCAACCGGAAAATAATAACGACCTGTTGCCCAAAGGACACAGGTTGCGGGCGTCGTCCGTAGTTGAACTACGCCGGGCCCGGCGGAAAACAACGGACCCGGCCTTGATGCAAATGCGGCAAATCAGTGGATTAACTGCAACCCGTCGTCGCGCCGCAGGTGTCACACTTCATGCAGGTGCCGTTGCGCACCAAGGTGAAATTGCCGCATTCAGGGCAGGCCTCGCCGACATACCCCTTCAGCCTGGCCTCGGTGCGGCGGCTGAACGCCGAAGCAGCCGGGTCGGCGGCCTTTTCCCCGGCGGGTTCCGGCGACGCGAGGTGAACGACTTTCGTGCCCGTTTCGGGGCGCGCCGCCGGTTCCGGGTGCATCTCCTCCTTCAGGGCGGTGGCGCCGACGGACGTGCCGAACGCGCCCTGCACCAGCAGCATCTTTTCGGAGCTGCCGCGGATGAAGCCCTTGGAAATGACGCTGCTCGCCGCCGTGGTGTCGACCGGCGCGCGGGATTGCGCCTCGCCCCGGCCGATGACGTCATGGCCGATTTCCGCCGGGTCGACATGGGAGAGGTCATTGCGCCCGAGATACGAAACCGCCAGTTCGCGGAAGATGTAGTCGATCACCGATGTGGCGTTCTTGATGCGCTCATTGCCCTGCACGAAACCGGCCGGCTCGAAGCGGGTGAAGGTGAAAGCCTCGACATATTCCTCCAGCGGCACGCCGTATTGCAGGCCGAGGGAAATGGCGATGGCGAAGTTGTTCATCACCGCCCGGAAGGCGGCGCCTTCCTTGTGCATGTCGATGAAGATTTCGCCGAGCCGCCCGTCGTCGTATTCGCCGGTTCGCAGGTAAACCTTGTGACCGCCGACGGCGGCCTTCTGGGTGTAGCCCTTGCGCCGGTCCGGCAGTTTCTCGCGTTCGCGCACCGGAATGCGCTCGATGACCTTTTCCACGAACTTTTCGGCGACCGCCGCCGTGCGTGCCGCCGCAGGGCGCGCAATCAGCGTCTCGACGGCGTCGTCTTCGTCATCGTTCTCATCGTTTATCAGCGCCGCCGACAGCGGTTGTGACAGCTTGGAACCGTCACGGTAGAGGGCGTTGGCTTTCAGTGCCGAGCGCCAGGAGAGCATATAGGCGTTCTTGCAGTCATCAACGGTGGAGTCGTTGGGCATGTTGATGGTCTTGGAAATCGCCCCGGAAATGAACGGCTGCGCCGCCGCCATCATCAGGATATGGCTTTCCACCGAGAGGAATCGCTTGCCGATCTTGCCGCAGGCGCTGGCGCAATCAAACACCGCAAGATGTTCGTCCTTGATGTGCGGCGCCCCTTCCAGGGTCATGGCGCCGCACACATACAGATTGGCGGCGTCGATTTTGGCCTTGGAGAACCCGAGATGGTCCAGCAGGTCGAAGGCGGGGTCTTCCAGCTTCGCGGCGGGCACTTTGAGCGCGCCGGTGAGGAAGTCATCCCCCAAAGTCCAGCGGTTGAAGACAAACTTGATGTCGAAGGCCGAGTCCAGGTTCTTTTCGACAAGTTGCAGCTTGTCCGCCGTAAACCCGGCCTTGGTGAGGGAGGCGGCGTTGATGTCCGGGCAGCCCTCGAGAGTGCCGTGGCCGACGGCATAGAGCTCCATCGCGCGAATCTGCTCCTCGCTGTAGCCGAGACTGCGCAGGGCGTCGGGCACGGCGCGGTTGATGATTTTGAAGTATCCGCCGCCCGCCAGTTTCTTGAACTTGACCAGGGCGAAATCCGGCTCGATGCCGGTGGTGTCGCAATCCATCACCAGGCCGATGGTGCCTGTCGGTGCAATCACCGTCACCTGGGCGTTGCGGTAGCCGTGCTTTTCACCGAGTTCCAGGGCGGTGTCCCAGGCGTAACGCGCGCGCTCGACCAGCAGCGGATCGGGGCAGGCGTCGGCGTCCAGCGGAGTTGGCGGCACCGAGAGATTCTCGTAACCCTCGCTCAAGCCGTGGGCGGCGCGCCGGTGGTTGCGGATCACCCGCAGCATGTGGCGGGCGTTTTTCTCGTATCGGGCGAAGGGCCCCAGTTCTTCCGCCATTTCCGCCGAGGCGGCATAGGCGGAGCCGGTCATGATGGCCGTCAGCGCGCCGGCGAGCGCCCGCCCCTCACGGGAATCGTAGGGGAGCCCCATGGTCATCAGCAGGCCGCCGATATTGGCGTAGCCGAGGCCGAGGGTGCGGTATTCATAGGAGAGCTCGGCGATTTCCCGGGAGGGGAACTGGGCCATCAGCACCGAAATCTCCAGCACGATGGTCCACAGCCGGCAGGCGTGCTCGAAAGCGGCCGAGTCGAACCGGCGGGCGAAGCGGTCATAAAAACTCAACAGATTGGCCGACGCCAGGTTGCAGGCGGTGTCGTCAAGGAACATGTATTCGGAACACGGGTTGGAGGCGCGGATGCGCCCGCCTTCCGGGCAGGTATGCCAATCGTTCATGGTGGTATTGAAGTGCAGCCCCGGGTCGGCCGAAGCCCAGGCGGCGAAAGTGATTTGCTCCCACAAATCCCGGGCCCGCAGGGTTTTCACCGGTTGGCGGGTGGTGCGGCTGGTGAGCTGCCACTCTTCGTCGCTCTCCACCGCCCGCAGGAAATCGTCGCTCAACGACACGGTGTTGTTGGAGTTCTGCCCCGACACGGTGAGATAGGCCTCCGAATCCCAGTCCGTGTTGAACAGGGGGAAGTCGAACTCCTTGTAGCCCTGCTGGGCGAACTGGATGACGCGCTTGATATAGGCGTCGGGCACCGCGGCGCGGCGCGCCAGCCTGATTTCCTTTTTCAGCGCCGGGTTTTTCTCCGGGTCGAAACAGGAGCCGCCCGCACTCTCGCAGTTGACGCAGGCGCGCATGATGGCCTTGAGATGCTTGCGGCACATCTGCGAGCCGGCAACCAGCGCCGCCACCTTCTGCTCTTCCCGCACCTTCCAGCCGATGAACTCCTCGATATCCGGATGGTCGACGTCCACCACCACCATCTTGGCGGCGCGGCGGGTCGTTCCGCCGGACTTGATGGCGCCGGCGGCCCGGTCGCCGATTTTCAGGAAACTCATGAGCCCGGACGAGCGGCCGCCGCCCGAGAGGCGCTCCCCGGCGCCCCTGAGGCGGGAGAAGTTGGAGCCGGTGCCGGAACCGTACTTGAACAGCCGCGCCTCTCGCACCCACAGGTCCATGATGCCGCCCTCGTTCACCAGGTCGTCCTGGATGGACTGGATAAAGCAGGCATGGGGTTGCGGGTGCTCGTAGGAGGAACGGGATTTGACCAGTTTCCCGGTCTGATAATCCACATAGTAATGGCCCTGGCCGGGGCCGTCGAGGCCGTAGGCCCAGTGGAGGCCGGTGTTGAACCACTGCGGGGAATTGGGCGCCATCATCTGATTGGCCAGCATGAAGCGCAGCTCGTCGTAAAACGCCAGGGCATCCTCCTCCGAAGAGAAATACCCGCCCTTCCAGCCCCAGTAGGTCCAGCAGCCGGCCATGCGGTCAAAGACCTGCCGGGAGGAGGTTTCGGAACCGGTACGCTCATCCGCGGGCAGCGACGCCAAGGCCTCCTTGTCCGGAACGGAACGCCACAACCAGGAGGGCACGCCTTCTTCTTCCACCTTCTTCAAGGCCTTGGGTACGCCGGCCTTGCGGAAATACTTCTGCGCCAGAACGTCGCAGGCCACCTGACTCCATGAATCAGGAACCTCGATATCGTCAAGCCTGAACACGACGGAACCGTCGGGATTCCGTATCTCGCTTGCGCTCAAGCGGAAATTCAGAGAGGAATAAGGTGATTGCCCGGCTTGGGTATGGCGCCGTTCGATTCGCATGTTGTCGTTTTTCCCGAATGATTCGGACCGGCCGGTTCCACTCTTTCCCGGCATGCCCGAGACAAAACAAATTCTGTCCACTCCTATTCACGGATACAAGAGTGGGCAATTCTCAAACTTTTTTGATGATACGCAAGGTCACCCCTGCACTGGAACGCATACGCCTCCGATATCGATTCCCAACACAACTACAAAGGGCGGCATCGGACACGTTGTCCTGAACGGAAGTGCCGGCATTCAGGTTACCCCATCCATAAAATGCAGAATCACTTCGAACTGAACGAACCGATGTTACATACCGTTGTACCGGTTTTTCGTCAACAACTGGTATACAGATTAAATTATTTGCACAAGATGTAGTGGCTTGGGGAAAAGTCGATAAACATCGGAAAAGTTTGAAGAGTTCATCGGGCAGGGTCAGTGTGCCCCGAAACGGAAAAACCGGCAACCCCGGATATGGGTTTGTAAAACGAAAATTTTCGTGAAAACCCCGTCGGTGTGGAAAACCGCCGGACCGATAATTTCCCTTGACGCGCAATCGAATCATCTATCCGCTCCACAGGGAGGGAACGATTCCGGTATCCTGCCGCGGGTTGAACGGGGGCGTGCGGATGGCGGACGCCGCCGACGCTTCTGTCGCCGGGCCCCGGTTTCCGGTGGGGGCGCGTTTTCCCCCTGCCATCGGTTTTCCGGATTTTTCGGTCGGTCATTCAAAATGACACTGGACTTTACGGTTGTGAACGTTCATAGTCGCTCCGCGATTATCAGGGTTTCGCCTGGCGGCGCCGGGCGCGGCTTTGTGTGTTCCTGGTTTTGCCCGGCAGCGCCGGGTGCGGCTTTGCGTGTTCTTGATGAATCTATCGCGGAATATGGCGCTTATCCAATGAAAGAACTGTTGCTTCAAATATTTACCTGGTGGCACGGACAGACCATCGGCACCCGTGTGTTCACGTGGCGCCGCGGCAGGTATGTCGGCTCCGACGAGTTCGGCAACAAGTATTACCAGTGCTCCTGGAACGAGATTGACCCGTCCATCGGTCCGCGTCGGCGCTGGGTCGTCTACAACGGCCCGGTGGAAGCGTCGCGCGTCCCTCCCGGTTGGCGCGCGTGGCTGTGTTACACGGTGGAAAAATCCCCCGCCGAGGAAGAGTACAAGCCCCATGACTGGGAAATCCCGTATCAACCCAATATGACCGGGACAACCTTGGCCTATCATCCCGAGGGGTCGATGCTGGGCTCCGGGCGCCGTCCGCCGGCAACGGGCGATTATGTCCCCTGGCAGCCCAATTGAGCGCCGGGTGTTTCCGCCGATGGCGAATACGTGTGATGGAATGGCTTCGCGAGAGGATCATTCCATTTCTTTTTGAAGTTGACGCGGCGGCAGAAAATGCGAATCGGACGGCATGCCCCGCGTCGGTCCGCTGTGAAGGATGTGAGCCGATATGATCCACCGTAAAGGGCCGTTCCTGGCGCCGTTTGCTGTCCGGGCGCTTCTTCTCGGCGCCGCCCTTGCCGCGGGGGTGGGTTCGGCGGCGGCCGACAAAATCAAGAATCCCATTGCCCTGTTCGAGGGGTTGGACAAAATCACCGGTCGCATCGTCGCCTTCGAGGTGGCGGTGGGAGAAACGGTGCAGTTCGGCGCTCTGCAGATGACGCCGAGGGTCTGCTACACCAGGCCGGCGACGGAGGAACCCAACACCACGGCGTTCCTCGAGGTGGATGAAATTACGCTGGACGGCAAGCGCCGCCGCATTTTTACCGGCTGGATGTTCGCGGCGAGCCCCGGTCTGCACGGCATCGAGCACCCGATTTACGACCTGTGGGTGACGAACTGCAAGGGCGGCACCGAAGTCATCAAAGATTCTCCGGAAACGTCAACCACCGACTGCGAGGGTGATGCCTGCGCCACCAACGAGTCGACGCCCGACAGCGACGCCATGAAACCGCAAAGCCTCGAGCCGCCCCCGGCGGGCGGGCAGCGCCGGCAACAGCCGCAACGTCAGCAACAACAACAACAGGAGCAGCAGCAGCCTGCCCGCCGCCCGGCCGCGGAACCGCCGCCGGAAGTGCTGGAGCCGGATTACGAGCCGATCATGGAGGATTCCTACATCCTGCCTGACGGGCGGTGAGGCGGCTTGAGCGAGTCGCGCCGCCTGTTCACTCCACAGCGTGTCCGCCATCTATAACCCTGAGAATACCGCTTCCCGAGCGGTGGGCCTCCGGGGTGAGCGCGCTCCAGTCGCCGCCTGCTGCCAGCGCCGCCTCCAGCCGTTCGAGATAAACCGTTTGCGGGATTTCCTCGGCCCCGAATTGTGCCAGGTGGGTGGTGAGAAACTGGGTGTCCAGCAGGCGGAAACCGCCGGCGATGAGGCGGGCGATGAGATGCACCAGGGCGATTTTGGAGGCGTCCCGCGCCCGGTGGAACATGCTCTCGCCGAAGAACACGCCCCCGAGTCGCACCCCGTAAAGGCCGCCGATGAGCGTGCCGGCGTCATACACCTCAACGGAGTGGGCATGGCCGGTATGGAAGAGCTCGTCATAGAGCCGGAGAATGGCGGTGTTGATCCATGTGGTTTCGCGCCCCGGCGCCGGTTCGGCGCAGGCGCGAATCACCGCCGGAAAATCATGGTCGATCCGGATGTCATACGCAGAGGAGCGAACCGTCCGCTTGAGGCGCCTGGGCGCCGTGAACCGCTCCGGCGCAATGACGCCCCTGAACCGGGGCTCCACCCAGAAGAATCCGGGGGAGGCGGCGTCTTCGGCCATGGGGAAGATACCCTGGGCATAGGCGCCGAGCAGCAGTTCCGGGGTGAGTTCCATCATGTCCCGGCCCCAAGCCTCACTCCGGCTCGATGCCGCCGGTTTTCAGGTGGTTCTCCAGCCAGTGGATGTCATACATGCCGTCCTGGATATCGGGGTTGCGCACCAGATTGCGGAACAGCGGCAGGGTGGTGTCGATGCCGTCGACGACGAATTCATCGATGGCCCGGCGCAGGCGCATCAGGCATTCGGTGCGGTTGCGGCCGTGAACGATGAGCTTGCCCACCAGCGAATCGTAGTGCGGCGGAATGGTGTACCCCTGATAGGCGGCGGAATCGACGCGCACGCCCAAACCGCCGGGGGTGTGGAAATAGCTGATCTGCCCCGGCGACGGCCGGAAGGTCTGCGGATGCTCGGCGTTGATGCGGCACTCCACGGCGTGGCCGTTGAAGTGGATGTCCTCCTGGGTGACCGACAGCGGCGAACCGGCGGCGACGCGAATCTGCTCGATCACCAGGTCAATGCCGGTGATCATCTCGGTGACCGGGTGCTCCACCTGGATGCGGGTGTTCATCTCGATGAAGTAGAACTGCCCGTTCTCGTAGAGGAACTCCACCGTGCCGACCCCTTCATAGGCGATTTCCCGCATGGCGTTGGCCACGATCTCACCGATGCGGTTGCGGGCGGCGGAATCGAGCACCGGCGAGGGGCTTTCCTCCCACACTGTCTGGTGGCGGCGCTGCAACGAGCAGTCCCGCTCGCCGAGATGGACGGCGTTGCCGCGGCCGTCGCCGATCACCTGGATTTCGATGTGCCGCGGCTTTTCCAGGTATTTCTCGATATACACCGTGTCGTCGCCGAAGGCGGCCTTGGCTTCGGTCTGGGCGGTCTGCACGGCGTAGGTGAGGTCTTTGGCGGAGCGGGCGATTTTCATGCCGCGTCCGCCGCCGCCCGCCGCCGCCTTGATGAGCACCGGAAACCCGATCTCCCCGGCCACCCGCAGCGCCTCCGCCGGGTCGGCAATGCCGCCCTCGGAGCCGGGAACACAGGGGATTCCAAGGCGGAGCGCCGTGCGCTTGGCCTCGATTTTATCGCCCATCAGACGGATGTGCTCGGCCTTGGGGCCGATGAAGGCAATGCGGTGCTCCGCCAGCACATCGGCGAAATTGGCGTTTTCCGAAAGGAAGCCATAGCCCGGATGCACGGCGTCGGCGCCGGTGATTTCACAGGCGGCAATCAGCGCCGGAATGTTGAGGTAGCTCTCACGCACCAGCGGCGGGCCGATACACACGCTTTCGTCGGCGAGCCGCACGCTCATGGCGTTGGCGTCGGCGGTGGAGTGCACGGCCACGGTGGCGATTCCCAGCTCCTTGCAGGCCCGCAGAATGCGCAGCGCGATTTCACCGCGGTTGGCAATCAGGATTTTATCGAACATGACATCACTCGATTACCAGAAGCGGCTCGCCGTATTCCACCGGCTGGCCGTCTTCGAACAGGATTTGCGTAACCGTTCCGGCCCGCGGCGCGACAATCTCGTTGAAGGTTTTCATGGCTTCCACCAGCAGCAGCGTGTCGCCGGATTTGACCTTGGAGCCGACCTCGATGAAATCCTCGGCTTCCGGCGACGGCTTGCGATAGGCAGTGCCCACCATCGGCGACAGCACAACGCCGGGATGGTCGGCGGCGGAAACCGGGTCCAGCGTGCCGCCCGAGGGCGTGACGGTGGCCGTCGACGTCGGCGAGAACTCCAGGGTGCTGGAGGGAGAGGGGGCGAAATTCTGCGGCAGCGGCGGCGCCACGGTAACCACCGTCGACGCGGGGGGCTGGCGGGAGCCGCGCACAACGCGGATGCGCAAATCGCCTTTTTCCACCTCAATTTCCGAAAGGTCCGACTCCGCGACCAGCAGGGCGATTTCCCGCACCAGTTTCGGATCGAAGGCGGCGTTCTGGGCGACCGATGACAGTGATTTGACCATTCTTGTTCTGACCTCGCAATACTCGGTTATTTTTCGGCAAGACCCGCCAATCCGTCAAGGGCGAGCTCATAGCCCGCGGCGCCGAATCCGCAGATGACCCCGGCGCATACCGGAGCGATCATCGATCTGTGCCGGAACGGCTCCCGGGCGTGGACATTGGAAATGTGCACTTCGACGGTCACCGCGCCGCTTCCGGCGATGGCGTCGCGAAGCGCGATGGACGTATGGGTGTAGGCTCCGGCGTTGAGCACAACCCCGGCGCCGGCCTGTCCCGCCTCTTGGATCCAGTCCACCAGGTCGCCCTCGTGGTTGGACTGGCGGAACTCCAGCGCGATGCCGAGAGTTTCGGCTTTGGTTTTGAGCCGCCGCCCGATGTCGGCAAGGGTCAGGGAGCCGTACACGCCGGGTTCACGGGTTCCCAGAAGGTTGAGATTCGGACCATTGATGACAAATACGGTGCGCATGGAAGCCGGCCTTGGGGTTTTGATGTCGGAAAGCGCCGGCAATGAACGGCGCGCCCGGTTGTCCGGGTGGACTGAACGTTTCGGTTCGGGACAAATGAAGCCTGTTTTTGTTGATTTTGTGTCGAAAAAATGAAAAGAGCGCCCCTGTTCCCGCAGATAAACACGTCATCGGTCTTCTATATCGAAATCTCCGGCGTGAAAAGGCTTTCATTGCCCGGCGCCCATATGTGCGGGCGGTGTTTCGCCAAAAGTTGTGGAACGGCAAAAAAAGAAAGACCGCGCGGTGTTGCCCGGTCTCTCCCGTTTTCGTCTGACGCGGGCGCGCGCCTTACCGGCACGACGCCTTGCCGCACTTGCGGACGTTGGCAATCAACGATTTCATGGCGTCGATGCCGATGGCGCCGGGGATCAGCTCGCCTTGGATGAGGAAGGCCGGGGTGCCGCCGAGTCCGAGAGTCCGGCCGAGTTCCCGGCTTTCGTCGATGGCGGCGGTCAGTTCGGGTTTGGCGAAATCAGCCTCAAGACGCGCCATGTCGAGGCCGAGCTCCTTGGCGATTTCACGCGCCGAGGCGCCGTCGGCGAGGTTGTTGCTCTCCATCATTTTGGTGTGGAAATCGAACAGCTTCCGGTCATCCGCCTGCATGCGCACCGCCAGGGACACGCGGGAGGCTTCCAGCGACTGCGGCCCGAGAATCGGGAAATCCTTCATGATGAACCGCACCTTCTTGTCCTCGTTGGCGAGGGTCTTGATATCCTCGAAGGTTTTGCGGCAGTAACCGCAGTTGTAATCGAAAAACTCGACAAAGACGACATCGGCATCCTTGTCGCCCGTGAAAATGGCGTTGGGATTGTTCTTGATGCCGTCGGTGATCTCCATGCGCCTGAGTTCCTTCAACCGGGCTTCTTCCTTTTCGACAACCTGCAGCGCTTCCATCAGCACCGCCGGGTTGTTGACCAGGTAGTCCTTGACGAGAGCCTTGATTTCGTCCTGCTGCGCCGCGTTGCACGCGGCGGCGGAACCGGGCGACAGGCATGCCCCGGTGAGGAGGAGCGCGATTCCCGCGAGACCTT
Source organism: Methylobacteriaceae bacterium (assembly GCA_031272615.1). GTDB lineage: Bacteria > Pseudomonadota > Alphaproteobacteria > Rhizobiales > Beijerinckiaceae > Hohaiivirga. The sequence goes on from JAISTL010000111.1 coordinate 10,379, forward strand.
TCAGAATTTGACGCATGATGAGTCCTTATAATAACTGGAGCGGCAGGAGACGAAGAAGACCTGGACGACTATAGCAATAACCGCGGCGGATAATAACCTATTTCTTGCCGTTTCGTAACAGAATTATTAAGCCGTTCGGGCAAAACGGCGATTTTGGTATACGGCCCCTCCGCCGCGCCGCAAACAGGTGTTGTTTTCCCGGGGCAATAGGGCTAAATACGGGCCGACGGGCCGCGCCGGCATGTCGCTGACGGAGCCCGCCTCGTTTTCAGTTGAGTTTGTCTTATTTTTTAACCACCGAATATTCCGGTTCTCATTTTTTCAGCAAGGTCCAACGATTATGTCCCCATCTTCGTCCGGCAGGGCGCCGGAGCCGACTCCGGCCATCGGTTTATCGGCGCGTTCCGCCAGGGTCGCCCCGTTTCTGGCCATGTCCATCCTCGGCCTTGCCGGTGAGCGGGAAGCGGCGGGCATGAATGTGCTGCACCTGGAGGTGGGGCAGCCGTCGTCGCCGACGCCGCGTCCGGCGCTGGAGGCGGCGCGCCGCGAACTGGAACACGGCCTCATCGGCTACACCCCGTCGCTGGGCATTCCGGCCCTGCGCGCCCGCATCTCCCGCCACTATCGGGAAACCTACGGCGTTGACGTGCCGGCGGAACGGGTGATCGTCACCACCGGCTCCTCGGCGGGGTTTGTTCTGGCGTTCCTCGCCCTGTTCGACGCCGGGGACCGGGTGGCGGTTTCCGAACCCGGTTACCCCGCCTACCGGGCGATTCTCGAAGCGCTGGATATCGAGCCGGTGCCGGTGCGCCTCACCGAAGCGGACGCCTATGTGCTGACGCCCGGCAACGTGACCCGGGCGGCGGCGGGCAGGCCGCTCAACGGCATTCTCGCCATGAGCCCGGCCAACCCCACCGGCACCATGATGGGACGCGCCCCGCTTGCGGCGCTTTGCGCCTACGCCCGCGACAACGGCATTCCGTTCATCTCCGACGAAATCTACCATGGGCTCACCTATGCCGCGCCGGCGGTGAGCGCCCTGGAGTGCCGGAGCGACGCCGTTATCATCAACTCCTTTTCCAAGTATTTCTGCATGACCGGCTGGCGCGTCGGCTGGATGGTGGTGCCGGCGCACATGGTCGACCCGGTGGAGCGTCTGGCCCAGAACCTCTATCTGTCGCCGCCTCAGGTGTCGCAGAAAGCGGCGCTTGCCGCCTTCGACGCCCGGGACGACATGGAGCGTATCCGCGAGGGGTATGCCCGCAACCGCGCCATGCTGCTGGAGGAACTGCCGAAAATCGGCGTCACCCGCATGTATCCCGCCGACGGCGCCTTTTACATTTTCGCCGACATCGGGGATTTCACCGGAGACTCCATCGCGTTTTGCAAGGCCCTGCTCAACGAAGCCGGCGTTGCCGCCGCTCCGGGTGTGGATTTTGACCCCGTGCATGGCAACCGCTTCATCCGTCTCTCCTTCGCCCGGTCCCTCGATGAGTGCCGCGAGGCGGTGCGGCGAATCGGCCAATGGCTCGGCAAACGCTGACGGTAGACGCTGACGGCTTCGCGTCCTTGCGAGCGAAGCGAAGCAATCCAGAAAGAATTCTGGTGGACACGGTGGACACGGTGGACCGGGTGGACCGGGTGGACACATTCGTCGACGTTTTACCCCACCGATTGCCGTATTCACCAGTTGGAAACGCGAATTGTGCGAACGTTCATCGTCCACCGCGTCCACCCGGTC
>JAISTL010000183.1 GCA_031272615.1 Methylobacteriaceae bacterium
TGGAGGATTCCGTCGGCAAGCAGACGAGATTCATCTATGCCGGACGCCCGGAATCGGCGTCTCCGGCGGTTTCCTATGGCGCCCTGCACAGGGAACAGTTGAATCGTCTGGTGGATGACGCCTTGAGGTTGTAATCGATCCTCGCCGCCCGGGCGGGGAACACCGTTGATGTTGTTGTGCTTTTGCGGGAGTGCCGTGAAAGCGGAGAATCCGATGAACTGCTTTGTTGAGGAACAGCGATGATAATCGAAGTGAAAGTCCCGCATTTACCCGAGTCCGTTGCTGAAGCGACATTGTCGGCATGGCGAAAGCAGAAGGGTGATACCGTCCAGCGCGACGAAAACCTGATTGACGTCGAAACCGATAAGATCGCGCTGGAATTGCCTGCTCCGCAGGCGGGAGTGCTGGTGGAAATCGTTGTCGAAGGAGGGTCAGCCGTGGTGTCCGACCAGGTGATCGCACGGATTGATACGGAAGCCGGAACAGTGCATGCGGGCGGGGTGGCCACCGAAGCACCCGATGGTGTGGCGGCGGTTCCGGCTCCGGCCATGCCCGCGGCGGAACGACTGGCAGCGGAAAAGGGAGTGGATATCACCTCGTTTTCCGGTTCGGGACGCGGTGGGCGTATCCTTTGGGAGGATGTTGCGGTTTCGGCTCCGGCACGTACCGCTGCCGCTCCGGCGGCTCCGACGGTCAGGGTTGACGTTCCTGAAACATCGCCTCAACCTCCGCAACCTCCGCAACCTCCGCAACCTTCTTCACCCCCGCCGCCTGACGCCGGCGCCGCGGTCAGCAAAGCGATGGAGCGCGGTGAAAAACGGGAACCCATGTCGCGGTTGCGGCAGATGGCGGCGGGCCGCCTGATTCTCTCACAGCAGACCAATGCCATGCTGACGACGTTCAACGAGGTCAACATGTCGGCAGTGATCGCGCTGCGCAACAAATACAAGGATGCCTTCGAGAAAAAGCACGGCGTGCGGCTCGGGTTCATGTCGTTCTTCGTCAAGGCGGTGGTTCATGCCCTGAAGCAGTTCCCGGTGGTCAATTCCCGCATCGAGGGCACGGACATCGTCACGCCCGACTACTATGATATCGGCATTGCCGTCGGCGCGGCGCGCGGGTTGGTGGTGCCGGTTATCCGCGACGCCGACAAGCTATCGCTGGCGGATATCGAGAAAATCATCGCCGATTACGGCAAGCGCGCCAAAGAGGGGCGCATCAGCCTGGAAGAGCTCACCGGCGGAACCTACACCATCACCAACGGCGGCGTGTTCGGGTCACTGATGTCCACGCCGATCATCAATCCGCCGCAGGCGGCGATTCTCGGCCTGCACGGCACCAAGGAGCGCGCCGTGGTGGAAAACGGTGAAATCGTCGCCCGGCCGATGATGTATCTGGCGCAATCCTACGATCATCGCCTGATCGACGGACGGGACGCCATCCTGAGCCTGGCGGCCGTCAAGGACGCCATCGAGGATCCGGCGCGACTGCTGCTGGAACTGTAATGACAAACCGGGACAGGGAAGGAGAACATATCATGGGGCAAATCTTTGATGTGGCGGTCATCGGCGCCGGGCCCGGCGGATATATCGCGGCCATCCGGGCGGCGCAGCTCGGCTTCAGGGTGGTGTGCGCGGACCGCAGGCGCAACAAAAACGGCGCGCCGACCCTGGGCGGAACCTGCCTGAATGTGGGGTGTATCCCCTCCAAGGCGCTGCTGCAGTCTTCGGAACACGTGCACATGCTGCTCAATGAGTTCGCCGATCACGGCATTACCTTCAAGGCGCCGCAGTTCGACGCCGTGCGCATGATTGCCCGCAAGAATGAAATTGTCACCGGGCTGACCCGCGGCATCGCCGGGCTGTTCAAGAAAAACCGGATCGAAAGCGTGTCCGGCTCGGCCAGGCTCGCGGGAAAGCAGGGGGACAACTGGCGCGTCGATGTCTTCGACGCCGGTGTCGTCAAAAGCTTCGAGGCCAGGCATGTCATCATCGCCACCGGATCGTCGCCGCGCTCGCTTCCCGGGCTGAAAATCGACAATGTGACGATTCTCGACAATGAAGGCGCGCTGAGCGAGAGCATTCTCACGCCCACCGACCCGCCGAAGCGCCTCGGCATCATTGGCGCCGGTGTCATCGGCCTTGAGCTCGGGTCCGTGTGGAAGCGTCTCATGTCCGAGGTGACCATACTGGAAGCGCTGCCGACCTTCCTGCCCAACGCCGACCAGCAGATCGCCCGGGAAGCGTTCAGGAGCCTCACCGGCGACACCGGCATGAAAATCGAACTGGGAGCGCTGGTGAAGGATGTGGCGGTGAAGGAGGGCGTGGTCAAAATCGCCTATGAGGTCAAGGGCGAGGCCAGATCCCTGGAGGTCGACAAGCTCATCGTCGCGGTGGGGCGCGGGCCCAACACCGAGGGGCTGGGGGCGCGGGAGGCCGGGTTGAAACTGGACCAGCGCGGGTTCATTGAAGTGGACGACGAGTGCCGCACCAATCTGCCCGGTGTCTGGGCCATCGGCGACGTGGTGCGCGGCCCGATGCTGGCGCACAAGGCTTCGGAAGAGGGCGTGGCGGTGGCGGAGCGTATCGCCGGGCAAAAACCCCGGGTGAACCTCGACACCATTCCGTTCATCGTCTACACCAATCCGGAACTGGCGTGGGTCGGCAAGACCGAGGAACAGCTGAAGGCGGACGGCGTGGACTACAAAAAGGGCGCCTCGTCCTTCGCCTATAACGGGCGGGCTCTGACCATGGCGGCGGCCAAGGGGTTTGTGAAAATCCTCGCCGACGCGAAAACCGACCGGATTCTCGGCGTGCACATTTTCGGCCCGATGGCGTCGGAACTCATCGCCGAGGCGGTGGTTGCCATGGAATTCAAGGCATCGGCGGAGGACCTCGCCCTGATTGTCCACGCCCATCCGAGCCTTTCCGAAGTGACTCACGAAGCGGCTCTCGCCGTGGACAAACGCGCCCTGCACGCTTGAGCCGGACGATTTGCCATCGTGCGGCCGGCGTCACCGGTTTTTGCGGGTGGGGAGCAACATGTGTGAAGCTGAAAGTGAAACCTAGGCTTAGGTCCGGATGAGGCACGCCGATCTGCAAAAACAACAACGTCCGCACATTCAGCCCGCGAAACCGGAAGGCCCGTCTTTCGATTCCTTTCTCCTTTCCCGTATGCCTTTCTTCCCTTTGATGAATGGGCACGACGCTTACGAATTCATGTTCGGGCGCATCAACCTCACCGAGGAGTTCGGGTTCGGCGACGGCACGGTGTGGGATGTGCAGCATCTGACCCGGCATTATGTCGATTTGGCCAAGAGCGACGGTGATGACACGGTGTATGGGTTCTTCACCGACAACAGCCACGAGGCGGGTTGGGCGACGATATCCTCAAGGGCGGGCTGCTGGGCGACACCTATGCCTTTGGCGCCAAGTATGACCTC
>JAISTL010000234.1 GCA_031272615.1 Methylobacteriaceae bacterium
CCGGATGTTCCCGATGCCGGGCGCCCCCCATTCCCGCGGAGCGTCGCTTTTGCCGCCATTATTGGCGACAAAGGCCCAGACGTCAATACCGCACACGGCCGCACCCGCAAGGGGGCGCGGAAAATCCCGCCCGGGGACGCCTCCCCCGCGGCGCGGCGGCTCCACCGGGCCTCTGTGACGGGTGTCGCGGCGGTCCGGTTTCCGGTTGCGCCCCGACCCGGTTTCACCGGAGCGGGCACGTGCAGGCCACCACAGGCCGCGCACGCCCGATACCGGGGAGTGTAAGGGGTTCAGCCGAATCGCGGCGGATGGTCCGCCCGGCTGCGGGGGCTTCGGAAGCACCGGCAACACTTGAAAGTGCCCGAAGAACAACGGCTTTTTATTATATTACAACGGTTTTCCCCTTGGCGAATCGATTCGGCAAACTTTTGCCAAATCGTTTCTCGTAAAATTCAAATCCTTGATTTTGCGCGATTTCAGCTTGACGATTTTGTATTATCGCATAGCATAGCATGATGAGAGAACTAACTTCCGTCAAGTATTAAACTATAATGGTTCGGGGAATCTTTTTTCTATCGCAATAACATCGGCATTATCAGCAAGTATTTTGTTCATTGTGCATGTAATGACAAGATACGTGCCGGGTATTACTTACCTTTCGTCTCATTAACGACATCAGGAGTTGACACATGAGCAAAATCATTCTGACGGCGGCCAGCACCGGAAACAAGTGGAAGAAATCGGACAACCCCAACATTCCCTACACGGTGCAGGAAATCATCGATGACGGTGTGGAGGCCTTCAAGGCGGGCGCGTCCATGTTGCATATCCACGCCCGGGATGACGACGGAACCCCGACGTTCAATCCCGACAAGTTTGCGCAAATCATCGACGCCTACAAGAGCCAATGCCCCGGCGCCGTCATTCAGATGTCCGTCGGCGGGATGCAGGGCCAGACGCAGAAGTATCTCGAGCCTCTTTTGAAGCTGCGTCCGGATGTGGCCTCCTTCAACCTGACCGAGCCGGAAGAAGACACCCGGTATATGGAGGAAATGTTTGCGAAATATGGCGTCAAACCTGTCATCGAGTGTTTCTCCTTCGACATGCTGCGCCAGGTTCACGCCATGCTGGCGGCGGGCAAACTGAAGACGCCGCTGTTCATCGAGGTTCTGTTTGAACTGAAGGACGAGGGGCGTGATTTTGCGGCGATTTCGAACCAGCTGTTCGAGTATTCCCGTTGGATACCCGAAGGCGCGGTGTGGTCGCAGACCCGTGGCGGCTCCAGCCACATCAAGCTGCAGGCCATCACCTCGGCGGTTGGCGGCCATATCCGGACCGGCCTTGAAGACTGCATCAGGAGATTGGACGGCGAGTATGTGAAGAGCTCGGCCGAACTGATCGCCCAGGCCGCCGTCATCGCGGAAAAGATGGGCAGATCCGTCGCCACCGGCGCCGAGGCAAAACAAATTCTCAGCCTTTGACACATTTTCCGCGAATCCGGAGACCGGGTTTGCGGCAAGAACGTGCAGCGGCTTCAAGTACCTGGAGCGAATTCCGCCAATGGATTGATTCAATCCAAACGGAATTCGCTCCATCGCTTTGGTCATGAGCCGCGAAACACATCGGCGTTCCCGGGGCTGCCAATACGGCGTTTCGCATATTCCGGGTAATGTCTTCCCCCCGCTCAGTCGGACGGGGCGGATTTATACGGATGCCGACAGCGTGTGTCGGGATGATCGCACATCTGAATTCAAATGATAATCACACAACTGAAACCAGGGAGGTTCTCATGAAAAATCGTGCTGTTTCTCTTGCTGCCGCCGCCCTAATTGCCGTGGGCCTTTCATCAGTTTCCGCTTCGGCGGAGGAATTGATACTGACGCATGTATTCGGCGTCAACAGCCTTGAAAACAAGGCGGCCATGCGCCTCGCCGACACCATCAAGGAAAAGTCCGGCGGCAAATACACCGTGTCGGTGTTTCCCGCCAGTCAGCTGGGCGGATTCACGGAGATGGTACAGCAGATGCGTACCGGCACCGTTCATTTGAGTATCATCAGCACGGTGGTTTTCGGTAGTATCGACGAACTCCTGTGCCTGGACGCCTGGCCCTTCATGTTTGACAGTCGTGAGGAATTCGAGCGCGGATACCGCAGCGAGGCGGGCCAGGCGTTTCTCAAGGAATTCCAGAAGTTGACCGGCATTGTTCCGTTGACGCCGTTCTACAAGAGCTTCCGGCAGATCGCCATCAACAGGGACGCCAATACCCTCGACGACCTCAAGGGGCTGAAGATCCGCATGCCGGGCTTCAACATGGTTCTGGATTCCTTCAAGAATTTCGGCATTGCGCCGACGCCCATGGCGGTGAGCGAAATGTTTACCGCCATGCAGCAGGGCGTGGTCAACGGTGTCGAATGGGAAATGCAAAATCTGGCCGATATCGGCATTCAGGAGGTCGCCAAAACTCTGGTGGTGGTGAATTACAGCGCCGCCAACTATGTCTGGCCCATGCCGGAGAAATTCTTCAACTCGCTGCCGCCGGAAGATCAGAAAATGATTACCGATGCGGCCCAGGAGTGCGCGTCCTGGTTCAGTGACGAGGTGGAAGGGTATGCCGCGGACGCCTACAAGAAATTCGAAGAAGCCAAGGTGAAGATTATCAAGCCCGACACAAGCGAATGGCGCACGATCACCAACACCGTGCTTGCCAAGCAGTATCCGAAGATCTTCGAATATGCCGACGCCATGAGCAAAGCGGGTAAAGCGAAATGACAACACCTCCAATACAACGGGAAAATGCTTTCAGCAGGTTCTGTTCGTATTGCGACACGGTGTTGTGCTGGGTTGGCGTCGGCCTCATGGCGCTTTTGACCGTCACGGTGGGAATCCAGGTTTTCGCGCGCTATGTGATGAACTCCCCCCTGTCTTGGGGGGAGCAACTCGCGCAGTTTTCATTCATCTGGATGACGCTGCTCGGCGCTGCGCTGGCCACGCGGACAAACGACAACCTGGCGGTCACCGCGCTGTATGAGCGGTTTACCGGCAAAAGAAAACACGCCCTGCAAATCCTGATCGATCTGACGGTCATCGTCGTGGCGATCCTGTGGGCGTATTCCGGAATACTGCAGATCATGTACACTTGGGATCTGTTCGAGGCGGGAATCAACATCCGTCTGGGTATCGTCTACCTGGTCTTCCCGGTTGCCTTCGCCCTGACCATGCTGTTCGCCGCCGAGGACATCATCAAAAATGTCGCGATGCTGCGCGGGAAACAGGAGGGCGAACCATGATGCTTGTCGTGTTCCTCGTGTTCGTGCTCTGCATCGCCCTCGGTCTGCCGCTGGTATATGCCATGGGCCTGGCCGGGTTCCTCGGGTCGGCGCATCTGTCGCCGACCATTCTGGCCCAGCAGCTGTTCCTCGGGCTCAACAACTTCGCCTACGTGGCGATTCCGTTGTTCATCATCATGGGCAACCTGATGACGGAATGCGGATTGACGCTGCGTCTGGTCAACTTCGCCAACGCTCTGTTCGGGCATTTCCGCGGCGGGCTGGCCATTGTCTGTATGGCGGCGGGCGCTTTTTTCGCCGCGATTTCCGGGTCTTCCGTCGCCTCAACGGCATCGTTGGGGTCCATTCTCATTCCGTCCATGAAAAACGAGGGGTATGACGCCGGATTTGCCGGGGCGGTCGTCGCCGCCGCCGGAAGTCTCGGCCCCATCATTCCGCCGAGTATTCTGCTGGTGATTTACGCCTCACAGGTTGGCGTTTCCGTCGGCGCCATGTTCGCCGCCGGCATTGCGCCGGGTGTCCTCAGTTCACTGCTGTACATCATCGTCGCCTCGCGTATCGCCCGTAAACGGAACTATCCGCCGCATCCGAAGGCAACGTTGGGTGAAGTCAAAACCTCAATCATTGCCGCCCTCCCCGCCCTGATTGTGCCCGCGCTGATTCTGGCGGGGGTGTGTTTCGGCGTCTTCACGGTGACCGAATCCGCCGGAATAGCCTCCATTTACGCTTTGCTGTTCTGCCTCATCGTCAGGGTGCGCGGCCGGGTGATTGGTCAGGTGGCCCTCTCGGCGTTCCGGGAAACCGCCGCCATCACCTTCGTCATCGGCGCTTCCTCGGTGATAGCGTGGGTCATCACCCGGGCGCAGGTGCCGCAGTCGCTGGTCAATTTTGTGGTGGCTCAGAATCTGCCGTGGATTCTGGTGTTCCTGTTCATCAACGTTCTCCTCATCGTCTTCGGCATGTTCCTGGCGCCCGCCGCCGCGTTGGTTCTGGCGACGCCCCTGCTGCTGCCGCTGGCGAAAGCCTACGGCATGGGCAGCATCCAGTTCGGCATGTTGATGGTTTACAACCTCAATCTCGGCATATTGACTCCGCCGGTGGCCATCAGCCTGTTCATGAACGCCAAAATGTCCGGAACAACCTTCGAGGTGCAGGTCCGCGAGGCTTTGCCGTTCCTGGTCATTTCCTTCATCGTCCTGATCCTGTTGAATGTGTTTCCGTGGATGTCGACGGGGCTGGTCAATCTGATGCGCTGAAACGGGTGTTCAGTCGCGGCGATGCTTCGTATCGCATGACTATAAAGTGCGGAAAGCTGCGGGTCGTCTTCCGATGGTCCGCCGCTTTCCGCACGAGTTTTTGCAGAGAGTTATTGTTATTGATTGACGACGTTCGCCGGGGAGCCCTGGAGAAACGCTTTCACATTGCTCACGACGATATCCATGATGCGGCTGCGGCACTCGATCGACGCCCACGAAATGTGAGGCGTGATAATGCAGTTCTTTGCGTTCAGGAGCGGATTGTCGCTCCGGATGGGTTCCGCCGACACCACATCCAGCCCGGCCGCCCGGATTTTACCGGAATTGAGGGCGTCGGCGACATCCTGCTCGTGAATCAGCGGCCCGCGCGAGTTGTTGATGAGTATCACGCCGTCTTTCATTTTCGCGATTGTCTCGCTGCGGATGATTGCCCGGGTTTCGTCCGTCAGATTGCAGTGCAGCGCGATGACATCCGATTCGGCGAACAGGCGATCGAGCGGAACATAATCGGCGATGAGCTTACCCTGGTCGTTTTGAAACTTGTCGTGTGCCAGCACCGACATGCCGAGGGCGCGGTATATGCGGCCGGTGGTTTGCCCGATCCGCCCGAACCCGATGATGCCGATGGTTTTGCCGGCGAGTTCCATCAGCGGGTAATCCCAAAAACACCAATCGACGTTTGAGGCCCAACGGCCCTGCCTGACGGCGTGATCGTGATGGCCCACCCGGTTGGCGATTTCCAGCAGCAGCGCGACAGCGAATTGCGCCACCGCGGCCGTTCCGTAGGCGGGCACGTTGGACACCGGTATCCCTTTCTCCCGTGCCGCCGCCACATCGACGACATCATACCCGGTGGCGAGAATCGCGATGAAGCGCAGGTTCGGGCAGAGGTCCATGGTCGCGCGGGATATCGGCGTTTTGTTGGTGACGGCAATCTCCGCGTCACCGATACGTGAAACGATGTCCGCCGCCGCGGTGCGCTCCCACACCGTGAGCGCACCGAGCGCCTTCAGCCCAGACCAGCTCAAATCGCCCGGGTTTTCCGTATAGCCGTCCAATACCACTATTTTCATGTCATGCTCCTCTGCCGCCGGGGGTTTATGCCTTCCTGATACCGACAAGTTACACAACCGCCGCGGTCATTTCTATTGCTCTTGATTTGACTCTCCAGGTATTGAATCATATGTCGCCGCTTCGCACAGGGTTCCAATGTTAGCCAACGGGACGGTAAATCTAAAAGTTCCGTCGGAAGATACCCGCATTTTCAATGCGAGTTCTTCTTCCGCGGAGGCAATTGGCTCTACCGGCACCCGCATCTCAACACCTTCTTGCAATGGTGTATTTCGGTTTTCTTCATGAACGCTTTCTTTAGCGGATAAAGACAAGGGACACCTGTGGAATATACGCTACGATAATCAGGGCTATGAGAAACGCAAGGATGAACGGTAGTGCGTTTCTCGTCAATGTTGAGACCGGTATATTGAACATGCCGCACCCGACAAAAAGGTCAGCGCCGACAGGCGGGGTGACCAATCCAATCGAAAGGTTGACGACCATCATTATACCGAAGTGGATCGGGTCCATCCCGACGGCTGTGGCCAACGGCAACAGGACCGGGGTCAGTATAAGGATAGCCGAAGCGACATTGACCAGCATTCCCGCGACAAGCAGCACCAGATTGATGAGCGCTATGACCACTATAGGAGAGGAAAACGTATCCCCCATCAGAGATGATATCAAGCGGGGAAGATGAAGCAATGTCAGGGTACGACCGAACAAAGTTGCGCAGGCAATAACAATCAACAGGGGCGCGAGACTCCGGGCGCAGTCATGGAAGATTTTGGGCAAATCTCTTATTCCCATTGTCCTGTAGATAACCAAGCTGACAATCAATGCATAAACCACTGAAA
>JAISTL010000250.1 GCA_031272615.1 Methylobacteriaceae bacterium
CGCATGGGGCTTTGAGGGAAGGCGGAAGGCCGGGATGGCGGACGCCGCGTCATTGCGAGGAACGAAGCAATCCAGAAGAGATCCGGTGGACTTGGTGGACGAGGGTGGACTTGGTGGACAGCTGGAGTGCTTCGCTGCGCTCGCAATGACGGCCTCACCGGCGGGGCGATACGTCAACCATCGAGGCATGTGGCTGCACTGGACTGCTTCGCTTCGCTCGTGGGTGACGACCCGTCCGCCGTCGTTATCCCGTCACTTCGGCGGAAAGCAACGCCGTGACGCCCGCTTTCCGCCATCCGGCGCGGGCGGCCTCCAGCGAGTTGTTGAGATCGATGGCGCGGCAGGCGTCTTCAATGACGAAGGTTTTGAAGCCCTCGGCGGCGGCGTCCAGCGCCGTCCAGTTGACACAGAAATCCGTCGCCAGCCCGGCGCAATACACGGTGGTGAACCCGCGCTCCCTGAGATACCCGGCCAGCCCGGTGCGGGTCACCCGGTCCGCCTCCTTGAAACCGGAGTAACTGTCGGTATCTTTGTAATACCCTTTGCGAATCAGCAGTTCGGCGTGGGGAATGCTGAGGCCGTCAACAATGCGCGCGCCGCGGCTGCCCTGCACACAGTGATGCGGCCACAACACCTGCGGCCCGTACGCCACCTCGACAACCTCATAGGGTTTGTGCCCGGGATGGCTGGAGGCAAAGGAAATATGCCCTTTCGGGTGCCAATCCTGTGTCGCCGCCACGTGCCGGAACTTCTGCGCCAACGCGTTGATCACCGGAACAACCTCGTCGCCGTGCGGAACGGCCAGCGCTCCACCCGGGCAGAAGTCATTCTGCACATCCACCACAATCAGAACGGATTTTTCGTCGGACATGGCTCATTCCCTTTCGCTGGTTCGAGAGCATTGGAGTTAGGATTTGAGATTGCAGAAGTGAAAAGCACGGAGTTGAAGCGCGCCGATCAAAATTATGAAATCCCAAATGAACTATCCGACATCACTTTCCTTCGCTCGTGTTGCCGTCTCCTTCCCCCGTTTTGGAAGAATCGCGCTGCGGCTCGTAATAGCCGTGCGCCGAGCGGATGGCAACCCAGGCGCGACAGGCGGTGCACGATAACCAGCGCTCACCCTGGGTCGGGTCATCGTCAAACAGAACATCGTGAACCACCAGCTTGCCGTTCCCGCAATCCGGGCACACCACATCGGTTTCGAAATCGGCGTACACCTTGTTGCCAAGGGATTCGCTCAACGCCGCCGCGGCATCGACCCACAGTTTCCGGCGCTCCAGGCCCGCGGCGCTGGAATCCCCGCCGGTCATCAAATCTTCCTCGTCCGGTTCCTCCTTGTCACGCATGAGGAACCACACGAGAAAAACGACGCCGGCGGTACAGGCACAGGTAATGAAAAACCAGCCCAGAATAGTGTACACAAAATCCTCCGGTTCAGGAAAGCAAATCCGTAACCAATTCAATCCTTAAACCGGACCCGGCAAACGGGCGCCCGTTTAAGAGTACAATCTTATACCCCCTTTACGTATGGTAAGCAAGCCGCTTGTTCAACAATTGCCCCATCCCGGGGATAACTCCGGAAGTCCATGAAAAACCTGAAACCACATCCCACACAAACGGCGGGAACAGGTGCGCACCAACCGCCGCCCCCTTTCCCGTCGCACAGCAAACCCCTCACGGTGTTGATTCTCCTGCTCAACCACAACGTTTCTAACACATGCCCGCCATATCCGCCACAGCCCGCCGGAATTTTAACGGGAAAACACCAACCGCTAAATCTCCCAGTTCAGCGCCGCGAACTGACCGAAATTTTCGGTACCGGCGTCCTTATAGAGAAGGTCGGGCACACGTAACGAAACGGTGGTATGATCCGGCACCGACTTGGTGATGAACACGTTGGAACCGATGGTCACCCCCTCGCCGATCACCGTTTCGCCGCCGAGAATCGACGCGCCGGAATAGATCACCACGTTGTCCTTCAACGTCGGATGGCGTTTTTTGCCGCGCAGGCCCTGCCCCGCCTTCAGCGACAGCGCGCCCAGCGTTACGCCCTGATAGAGCTTGACGTTGTTGCCGATTTCCGTGGTTTCGCCGATGACGACGCCGGTGCCGTGGTCGATGAAGAAATGCTGCCCGATCTGCGCCCCCGGATGGATATCGATGCCGGTGATGGAGTGGGCGTATTCCGTCATGATGCGGGGAATCAGCGGGATGTCCATTGTGTGCAGCTCGTGGGCCAGGCGGTAAATGCTGATGGCCTGAATGCACGGGAAGGAAAAGACGATTTCATCGGTGCCCCGCGCCGACGGGTCGCCGTCGTAGGCTGCCTGCACATCCATGGCCAGCATGGTGCGGATGCAGGGAATCAGCTCGAGGAACTCCATGGCTTTCCGCTTGGCCTCGGCCTCGAGGGCGGCGTCGTCGATCATGGGGATGGCCCCGGCCGCCACCGCCTCCTTTTGCTTGCGGTTGCGGAAGGCCTTCAGCACCTGCACCGTCAGCCGCATGTGGATGGTCTCTATGCGGTGGGCAATCTGGTAGTGGGTGAGCCGCGCCTCCAGCGCCCGGTGGTCGATGAAGCCGGGGAACAGCAGTTCCCGCAGCAGATGCAGAATTTCGACAACTTCATCGCGGTCGGGCAGCAAATCCAGCCCCAGCGGAATGAAGGGCGCGTTCTCCTCGTAATTCTCCAGCACAGCGCTGACCAGATCAGTGGTGCGCTCATAATATGAATGGCTCATGGTGTGTTCCCGTCTTGCAATTGTGTGGTTGGCGCCGCCGGTGTGCGCGGGAGAAGCAACAGGTGCTCCTTATAACTGATGGACCGGCATATTTCGACAAATTTGCGAAGGTGATGTTAACGGCGAAGGCCGCGTCGACATCGAAAACAGCTGCGCGGCGCCGGCATCGGGAACCGCTGACGGGGCGGTTGCTGACCTTCGACGCGCTCGCCCTGCGGTTCACTGAATTCCGCATCGAAAAATCGCCCTCCCGCCGCTGCTGCGGAGCGGATAGACTCGTTGACCGTCTGATCGATTATGAGGAAGCCCCCTGCGCCGCAGCTCCCGCCGAACGCCTGACGCCCGCCGGGTTGAAAGACCTGATGGCGAAAAACGCCACCCTGGACATTGTCGATATCCGTGAGGCCGGAGAACTTGCGGAAGGGACTCTGCCGGTGTTCCGGCATGTGCCGGTGGAAAAACTTCTGGCCGGGAGCGACAGCCTCCTCGACCCGCAAACGCTCACCCTTCTGGTCTGCCGCAGCGACAAACGCAGCCTCCATGCCGCAACGGTTTTGCGAACCCGCGGCTATTCCGGCCCGCTGCCGGTGCTTCAAGGCGGCATTCCCGCCTGGCTGCAGGAACCCCCATAACGCGCTCCTTATGCGTTTCATCGCCCGGAAACGTGCGAAGGCGCGATGATACAACGCGGACCGCGCCGCGGCAATACCCCGCGCGCGTCTTTCCTCCGCCATCTGCAGCGGGCCCCGGCGGCGAGACCGTCGAAGTCTGGACCAAGCCGGGAACAGTCATGAGAACCATCTGGGGGATCCTGTTCCGGCACTCCGGGGTGGTCCTCGGGGGCGCCTTCGACGATCTCTTGCGTGACCCTAAATCCCGGCGGGTAAAACGGTCAAACATCGTCTGTCATTGCTTGTGAATTGCCCCGCAACACGCCCGGCGGAACGGATTTGCCGCAACACGCCCCGGTGATGACGGATTCCCCCGTCAGCCGCGCGCAACAAACGCGAAGGCATTGGTGGACCTGGTGGACAGGGTGGACACGGTGGACTTGGTGGACACGGTGGACTTGGTTGCTGTTTACACACTCCGCGCTGAACCCCGTAAGGGGTGTTCCTCTTACGGGGTTCAGCGCGGAGTGTGCGCGAGGCGTCCGGGTGCGGTTTAAGTCCACCAAGTCCACCCCGTCCATCGTGTCCACCATGTCCACCATGTCCACCAGCCTTCTCACCGGATTGCTTCGCTTACGCTCGCAATGACGCCTCACCGGCTTTGGACATTTTCATCGGCGGAGCGGATGCCCATCCGGATGCTTCGTTCATGGAAATAACGGCCTGTGTCGAAACCGCTTTTGAATCCCCTTCAAATATCATCTCACCTGCCACTGTCCGTTTTTTCGAGCACCAATTCTCACGATTATCCCTGCGTCTTTCAGGATTTTGATATATTTTTCGGTATTTCGCCTGTTGATACCGAGCTCGGCGGAAATGCCGTCAATCGTGATATTCGGATTGCCGGAGATCAATGAAATGATTTTCCGCTGAACATCACTCAATACGGCTGTTTTTCCACCGCCCAAACCGTCTTTTATCCCGTCTTTTATCCCGTCTTTTTCGCTCACACTTCGCTCATTACTCCGGTCGTTTTCGCTCACACTTCGCTCAAAATCAGACGCATACGGGAATGTCACGACGATGAAACCCGGCGTTATCTCGAATACCGAGCGGTCATAAGCTTCCAGGATCCGCTGCATTCCGGAACCGAGCCCTTCCACCAGTTCCACGTCTTTGAAAACGCGCATCAGCTCACGGTTGCGCAGCATGGAGCGCCCGTTGAAGAAGTCTTCCAGCGACAGCCCCGCCACAAGACCACCCGTCGAGGTGATGGTCACCCGGTCGGAGAAAAACTCCACGACCGGCCAGCCGAGATTGTAGTCATTATGAACAACGGCGTTGATGAACGCCTCACGCAGCGCGACCGCATTGATAAGCTTGCGTTCCAACCTGTTGCGCGATGTGATTTTTGCGAATGTCTTATTCTCGACGTCAAGTTTGTCCAACACCCGGTAGACTGCCGTTATCAGACATCGGTAGCCGTACTCCTCGTTTTCGGTCAGGTCGATTTTGTCCGTTCCGGCGTATTTGGCTACCTTCATTGACGCGCCGTTGTTGTCGGCCAGAAGGTAAGCGAGAAAATTATAGGCGCCGTCGCCGGTGCGCAGGTCAAGGTTCTCCTCAAACTGCTCATTCAGAGTCAGGCCGTGCTCGTTGTAATAGATATGCAGCTGCTCGAATGTCAGCTTCTGGCGCGACACCTTGGTATTCGAGAGCGTGTTAACCTGCCGCTCCGTCAACAACCGCTCAATCATCGCCTCGTTCATCGGCTGCGACGACGAGCCCACCCGAATAAAACAACCGTCTTCGGTCATGCCCTTTTTGCGGAGATAATAGGGCTTTTGCGTTCCGCTCGACACGACGATGCGGATGATATCCCGGCCGTCCATCTTATCCACGACAACATCGAACAGCCCGAGACTCTTCGGGCGAATATTATTTCCAAGCCTGTCCGCGATTTTGCGCTGGTCGCCGTCCGGATCGCTGACACCGACAACCGTTCCATCGTCGTCAACGCCTACGAGGATTTCGCCGCCGCCGTTGTAGTTGAGAAACGACACGACAGCCTTTTCGAGCTTGTCGCCACTATCCAGCTCGCGTTTATACTCCAAGCGATTTGACTCCAAATTGGTCAACTCCGATTACCTCCCATCAATCCGGGCTATCAGTCTCAAACAGTATCCTGAGCATGTTTTGTTGATGCTCAATTATATCGTCAAAAATCCACTCCCGCCCGGCTCCACGCGGACTTCCTTGATTATCTTTGCACTTTTGCATCATGATCATGAATTTAATGGAGGCTACACTGACCTGCCTGATTTTTCCCGAGGCATCCAGATAATGGTCAAGTTTCGTTTTCGGACTCCAATTCGAGCCCGAACTGTTGGCCTCGCCACCGATCATGGCGTAGTTGCCCAAACAATTAATCTGCGCATCGCTCGGCGCGTCATTATCCTGACTGAGTTTTGCCTGCGGGTAATAGTGCTCCAAACTCCTGCGCGTCCTCGAAAAATAGAACTGCTTGAATACGTCCAGGCCAAAATCCTCGCAGCCAAGGGCATCAAAGAATTCTCTCCGTTCCCGGCTGTCTTCCTTTGTCTTTTCACCCCGGAGCTCCCCAAAGTATTTCGTCCACAGCCGGTAGTCGAGATAGTTGAACACAAATAGCGGTATGCCTTTTGACACTTCTGTGCCGTCACCGTAAATTGCCGAAAAAACCCGGGGAAAATCGATATTGCTGTTGTTCGGCTCAGTGTTGACATTTCCGCCGTTCAAAACCACCGCATCGAAGCTACCGGGTTTTGGCGTGTTGATTTCGTTGAGATTCTCCGCTACCAGATACACATCTTTGAAGTATTTATCCGCCAGTCTGGATAAGAACTTGGAATATTCATCTATGTCCCTGTTGGAAAACAGGTGCAATAGACAGTAGAAAAGATAATTCTTCCTTTGCCGGGCAGTGAATGAAACCTCGAACAGCGACAACAACTGCACAATTTTGTGCTGTGCTTCGCTTTCGTCGGCAAGATTTTTGTCGGCAAGATTTTTAAGGTATCCTCTTTTGGAGGTTTCCTGTTGCCAACGTTGAAGTTTCCAGGGATTGTTCTCGATTGTGTCATCTTCATTCGAGTGATGAACGATGTAGTTGTCCAACAGATACTTCGCTCTCAACAGATTAAAGCCGAACTTCTTTACGAACGGCTCATCAAAATCTTTTACTTTATCAAACTCAGTTATCAGTTCTTTGTCGTCGAGGTTAATAGTTGATGGGTCAAAGTTCGGCTCCCTGATAATTTGAGTAAGTTTCAACACGATGAGCAGAAAGTTCGAAAAGTCGATAATCGGCTGAAACGTATCAGCCTTATCATTTGCCTCGTGTTGCTCATCGACCCATCTGTCATCGATGAGGTCCCGGATTGATTTTGTGCCGCTGGTATCACTTTCCGCAGGCAATGAATCGAAGTTGGAAATAACGAATTCGGAACAATAGTCCCCGAAAATCCTTTTATCATTATACTTCTGCTGAATGTAGACATTCATCTCACTGCAGTATTCCCAAAGACGATTAAATTTTGCCTTGTCGGTATCATTTAATTTTTCGTAAAGGCGTACTTTAATGATCTCATGTTTTTCCAGTTGTTCTCCCCTGGAATTCATAATCTCAAAGTAATGGTTGAGGTCAATGTCCTTCGGAACCTGGTAATGAATCAGATGAACATTACTTTGAAAATAGGTTTTGAACCTGTCCCGGTCAGTACTTACGATATCGTCAATAGCGTCTTTCGCGAACTTATAACCGTTAACGATGCCCGGGTCCTTTTCGTCAATCGCAAAATCTGGAAGGCTTTGGATGGTGTCATTGGATTTCTTCCGCGCACGATACGTCAACTTGTTCTGGAGTGAAACTCCCAAAGCGCCAAGTACAAGGTTAATCGTTGTCAACCGCTGCTGGCCGTCAATGACTTCAAAAACCTGATCACCCTTATGGAAGGATACCAGCGTCCCGATATAATACGTCTGCTTCCCGGCAGTAAATGCGTCATATACATCCTGAACCAGTGTCGAGATTTCGTCTTTTTCCCACGCATAGTTTCTCTGATATATCGGGATTTCGTAGGTTGCCTTTTTGCCGTTGAAAATGTCCGCTATGGACATTTCGCTAAGCGGTAGGATTTTGGCTGTCATTCCCACCCTCCATAAAATTATGTTTTTTGAAGTAGTAGAGATAATTCTGAAAAACGCCGCCTTCCTTCTCGCAGAGGTTATCCCGTTTTGCGACAATTTGTCTATTCAGCAGCGGATTCACCGTTTCGGAAAGCGAACTCAGCAGCGCAACCGGTGAATCTGCATCGGAGATGGTTTTATAGATGTTGAAGGAGTTCGCAACCTCCTTCTGCGGTGTCCCTATTATGAAGTTTTGCGCCGAGAGCCAACCGACATTATAATATTGCGCTCTCAGCGAATACGCCCAGACAAAAGCGAACACGACAAATTGGTCCAACATCTCCAAATCCGTCTTTGTCGGGCGCTCGGGACAGAATCGGTCAACATACAGTAAAATGGCGGTGTCAAACAGCAATCGCGTAATCCGATTGCCGACACCGTTCTTGTATTCACGTAAATTGAGCGTTTTTACTATCTCGTTATCATTTATATAATAACCCTCATACTTGTCGTTGTTCTGTATGTCCTTCAAAATATCGAAGTAGTGTTTGGCGTAATCAAAAAAAGGCTTGCCGGCGACAACCGGTGTATCCAACTGAAATGGCTTGAGATTTCGTATTCCCGAAACAAACGGCATCGCGGAATGGTTGACCATATCCGCATAAGAGAAGCCGCCTTTATAGAACTGAGCGTATGGAAAATTGTCCCGACGAGAAATACCCTTGAATTTGTGGATGTTATACTCCGTGAGTTCCCAAGCCCGATTGCCTTTTGTCCACTCCTTCACACGATAGAGGTAGTCACTGAACAAGGCCGACAGCTCTTTTTGGTCCAGGTCCTCCCAGCCTTTAACGACTTTCTCGGTTTCGACCACGTCCAGGTCGTTCATCTCGCGCAGATGATACGCCTTCAACAAATCATGAGGATAGAGCTTTTTACCCCGGGCATTCTGCGAATCAAAAAACTGGAACGCTTCAGACAAATCCTCGGTGATCACCACAATCAGTTCGCAGTTGTCTCTGACGTAGGCTGCCAGTTCTTCCTTGCCATCGGTGATGTTTTTAACTCTTCTTTCAAGAACGCGGAAATTATTCGAAACATTGCGTTTGTTGTACGGGTTGTCGGCAAGTGACTGGTCCAAAAAAGCGATTGAATGTGCATCGGGAGTATCGGTGCCATCGGAAGTATTCCCGATGGCCTTGGCGTCCAGAAAGGCCTTCAGTAACAAGGAAAAGGTAATTGTCCTCTGCTGTCCATCAACAATGGCATACGACCCACCCTCGTGGTGAAGAATCAACGTTCCAACCCGATAGGTTTCTTTATTGTTGTTTTTGGCATCGACAATATCATCCAATAACTGAATGGCGTTTTTCGCCGTCCATTTATATGGCCGCTGATATTCCGGTATCGACAAATGAATATCAGAAATGGCGTTCCCGTCTTTATCCTGCGTGATTTTGTTGGCCAGCAACAAATCGCCGACCTTGGTCAGAGCAAGTTTCAAGCTGTTGGCCATCAGGTTTTACTCTCCCCGAAACAGTCGGTTATTCGGAAAAGAAATATGAACACATCCGGAAATCACCAGGGCCGCACCTTCTCGCATTCGCCGCTTCTCCTGACAAACAAGCGTTTCATACCACCCCGTCCACCAGCCCTCTCACCGGATTGCTTCGCTCACGCACGCAATGACGCGACAGCGGCCTGCTACTCCCACTCAATGGTTCCCGGCGGTTTGGAGGTCACGTCGTAGGTGACGCGGTTGATGCCCTTGACTTCGTTGATGATGCGGGTGGCGACACGGCCGATGAAGCCCATCTCGAAGGGGTAGAAATCCGCCGTCATGCCGTCCACCGAGGTCACGGCCCGAAGCGCGCAGGCGTAATCGTAACTGCGCCCGTCGCCCATGACGCCGACGGTGCGCACCGGCAGAATGACGGCGAAGGCCTGCCAGATGTCGTTGTAGAGCCCGGCGGCGCGGATTTCCTGCAGGAAAATGCGGTCAGCCTTGCGCAGGATTTCCAGCTTTTCCCGGGTGATTTCGCCGGGGCAGCGCACTGCCAGGCCGGGGCCGGGGAACGGGTGGCGATCGACAAAATCCGCCGGCAGGCCGAGCTCCCGCCCCAGGGCCCGCACCTCGTCCTTGAACAACTCGCGCAGCGGCTCGATGAGCTTCATCTGCATACGCTCCGGCAAGCCGCCGACATTGTGGTGACTCTTGATGGTCACCGACGGGCCGCCGAGAAACGACACACTCTCGATGACATCGGGATAAAGCGTGCCCTGGGCGAGAAAATCCGCGCCGCCGGTTTTCCGCGCCTCGGCGTCGAACACGTCAATGAACAGCCTGCCGATGGTCTTGCGCTTCCTCTCCGGGTCGGTCACGCCGCTGAGCGCCTTCAGGAACAGGGCTTCGGCATTCACATGCACCAGCGGAATGTTGAAATGATCACGAAACAGCGTCACCACCTGGTCGGCCTCGCCGGCGCGCAGCAGACCGTGGTCGACAAACACGCAGGTGAGATTGGCGCCGACGGCCTCATGAATCAGCACCGCCGTCACCGCCGAATCCACACCGCCGGAGAGCCCGCACAGCACGCGCTTTTCCCCGACCATGGCACGGATGCGCTCCACCGCCTCGCGCCGGAAGGCCTTCATGCTCCAGTCCCCGGAACAGCCGACGATGTTCAGCACGAAATTGCGCAGCAGCCCGGCGCCGTCGGGGGTGTGCATCACCTCAGGGTGGAACTGCACCGCGTAAAACCGGCGCGCCTCATCGGCCACGGCGGCAAAGGGCGCGCCCTCCGACACCGCCGCCGCCTTGAAGCCCGGCGGCAGCGCCGTCACCCGGTCACCGTGGCTCATCCACACCGGTCGCCGGTCCCCCTTGCGCCAGACGCCCTCGAACAGGCTGATGTCTTCGATGACCTCCACCTCGGCGCGGCCGAATTCACCGTGGCCGCCGCCCGGCTCCACCACGCCGCCGAGCTGATGCACCATCGCCTGTTCGCCGTAGCAGATGCCCAACACCGGAACCCCTGCTGTGAGAACGACCGCCGGAATGGTCGGCGCGCCCTCGTCATACACCGAACACGGGCTGCCGGAGAGAATGACCCCTTTGGGGTTCATTTCGGCAAACGCTTTCTCCGCCAGGTGATAGGGGACGATTTCCGAATAGACGCCCTGCTCCCGCACCCGCCGGGCGATGAGCTGGGTCACCTGGGAACCGAAATCCACAATCAGAATACTGTCGTGAGGATGGGACATGGCTGTTGGCACTCCGTCGATGCTGTGCGATGACGCCGCTTATAGCAGGAAACGCCGGAAATGAAAAACCGGATGGGGGACGCCGGTCACGCCGACCGGCGCCGTGGACCGGAACCGTTCCGCCGCGCGAATTTCACGAGCGGGTCGGATAATTCGGGCTTTCCCGGGTGATGGTGACGTCGTGGACGTGGCTTTCCCGCAGGCCGGCGCTGGAAATACGCACGAACTTCGCCTTCTCCCGCAGCTCCTTCAGGTTATGGGCGCCGACATACCCCATCGCCGCCTTGAGACCACCCGCCAGCTGATGCAGCACCCCGGCCACCGGCCCCTTGTAGGGCACCTGCCCCTCGATGCCCTCGGGCACCAGTTTCAGGCTGTCGCGCACATCCGCCTGGAAATAACGGTCAGCCGAGCCCAAAGCCATGGCGCCCACCGACCCCATGCCGCGATAACTCTTGTAGGACCGCCCCTGGTAGATGAACACCTCGCCCGGCGCCTCGTCGGTTCCGGCCAGCAGCGACCCGATCATCGCCGTGGAGGCTCCCGCCGCCAGCGCCTTGGCGACATCGCCGGAATACTTGATGCCGCCGTCGGCAATCACCGGCACATCGGCCGCATCGGCGGCTTCCACCGCTTCCATGATCGCCGTCAGCTGCGGCACGCCGACTCCGGCGACCATACGCGTGGTGCAGATCGAACCGGGGCCGATCCCCACCTTCACACAGTCCGCCCCGGCGTCGATGAGCGCTTTGGTGCCGTCCTTCGTCGCCACGTTGCCGGCAACAACCTGCACGGCGTTGGACAGCTTCTTGACCTTGGTGACCACCTCCAGCACCTTCACCGAGTGGCCGTGGGCGGTATCCACCACCAGAATGTCGCATCCGGCCTCGATGAGCCGTTCGGCGCGCTCCAAACCGCCGTCGCCGGTGGAGGTGGCCGCCGCGGTCAGCAACCGCCCGCGGGCGTCCACCGACGCGTTGGGAAAGGACGTGGTCTTTTCAATATCCTTCACGGTGATCAAGCCGATGCAGCGGTAATGGTCGTCCACCACCAGCAGTTTCTCGATGCGGAACTGGTGCAGGAGCTGCTTGGCCTCGTCGGCCGACACCCCTTCGCGCACCGTCACGAGGCGATCCTTGGTCATCAGCTCCGACACCGGCTGATCCGGGTTGCGGGCAAAACGCACATCACGGTTGGTGAGAATGCCCGCCAGCTTGCCGTTGACGCCGGCTGCCCCCCGCTCCACCACCGGAATGCCGGAAATGTTGTGTTTGTGCATACACTCCAGCGCTTCCTTCAGCGTCTGGTCGGGGTGGATGGTGATGGGGTTGGTCACCATGCCGGTGACGTATTTCTTCACCCGCCGCACCTGTTCGGCCTGTTCGGCGGAATCGAGATTGCGGTGGATAACGGCGAGACCGCCGAGCTGCGCCATGGTAATGGCCATCTGGAACTCGGTCACTGTGTCCATGGCCGAAGCGATGATCGGCAGCTTCAAGCCGATGGTTCTGGTGAGACGGGACGAAATGTCGACCTGCGACGGCAGCACCTCGGACAAACCGGGTTGCAGCAGCACATCGTCAAATGTGAGGCCTTCGGGAATTTGAGTAACGGAAACGGATGCCATGGCCAACTCCTGACACGAACATGTCTGCGGAAATGATTCTTGAAAGAACCCTCGCGGGTTGGCAGGGACCCGTATCACGTTCATCCGGCCGGTGCCATAAAAAAACGCACGCCGGTGAATTTAGGTGTTTGTTTCCGGTTCAGCGGCGCGAAGGAGCGGCGCCGTTTCATCGTCATCCTTCAGCCCGACCCCCGTGAGCTTGAGTTCCAGAGCCTGCTCCATCAGCCGCATCATCTTGCGGGCGGCAACCGCCGCCGGCATTCCGGCGGCCCGGATGTTGGAAATGCAGTTGCGCTGGGCGTCCGAGCACCCGGGACGCGGCGCATAGGTCAGATACACGCCGAGGCTGTCCGCCGCCGAAAGGCCGGGCCGTTCCCCAATCAACACCGCCGCAATGCGCGCCTTCGCCAGCTCGCCGATTTCATCTCCCACCGCCACGCGGCCCTGGTTGACGACAACACCGGTGACGTTCAGCCCGCGACCGTTGAGGAGCGGCCGCAGCTCCGTGACCAGCGGCAGGGCGTTTTCATGCACCGCTTTGGCCGAAAGCCCGTCGCAGATGACGAGAACGATGTCGACGGGCAGACGGAACCCGCCCGCCAGCGCCTCCCGGCTCCCGGGGTGGAGCGTGCGCCCCAAATCCGGACGCCGGAGATATTCATCGCGGCTCCCGGCGCGGCTTCGCGCTTCGGCAACCGGAATACCCAGCGCGGTGAGGCCGTCACACAGCGCTTTGGCGTCAAAGCGCGCGTGAACCGCGTCCCGCGCCCGCGCATGGGCCAGCGAAAACTCCAGCACTTCCCGCGTCGGCATCGCCGGGCCGGCTCTGCCCAGGGCGATGCGCGCGTCGGTATAGGCTTTCAGCTCGCGCCACGGATCAACGGTTTGAAAGGCGTTGAACGCGACAACATCGGTTTCGGCCGGCTCTCCCATGGCGGATTTCCCTGATAGTGCGCTCAGGCGACAAGGCCGAGCAGAGCATGACGTCTGTGCTGCGGCAGAAGCGCGCCGTCACCGTCGGCAATGCCGGCGCGCTGCAGCCACCGTTCGAATTCCGGCGCCCGCTTCAGCCCGAAGACCTGGCGGACGAACAGTTGATCGTGAAAGGACGTGGACTGGTAGTTGAGCATGATGTCGTCGGCGCCGGGGATGCCCATGATGTAATTCACCCCGGCCGCCGCCAGCAGCGTCAGCAGGGTGTCCATGTCGTCCTGGTCCGCCTCGGCATGATTGGTATAGCAGATGTCGCAGCCCATGGGCACGCCCATCAGCTTGCCGCAGAAATGATCCTCGAGGCCGGCGCGGATGATCTGTTTGCCGTCATAGAGATATTCCGGGCCGATGAAACCGACCACCGTATTGACCAGCAGCGGCTTGAACTCGCGGCACACCGCGTAGGCGCGCGCCTCGCAGGTCTGCTGGTCGACGCCGTGGTGGGCCTCCGCCGACAGTGCCGAGCCCTGCCCGGTTTCAAAATACATGACATTGTCCCCGACGGTGCCGCGTTTCAGCGACAGGCCCGCTTCCCGGCCCTGCCGCAGAATGTCGAGGGTGATGCCGAAGGACTCGTTGGCCTTCTGGGTTCCGGCCACGGACTGGAACACCAGGTCCACCGGAACCCCGCGGTCGATAAGGTCGATGGTTGTGGTGACATGGGTGAGAACACAGCTCTGCGTCGGGATTTCAAAGCGGCCGATCACCCCGTCCAGCAAGCGGGACAAATCGGCAAGCAGCGCCGGATTGTCCGACGCCGGATTGATGCCGATCACCGCGTCGCCGCAGCCATAGAGCAGACCGTCGATCACGGAGGCGGTAATCCCCTTGAAATCATCCGTCGGATGGTTCGGCTGCAACCGCACCGCCATGGTTCCCGGCGCCCCGATGGTATCGCGGAAGCGCGTCACCACCCTGCACTTGCGCGCCGCCAGAATCAGATCCTGGTTGCGCATCAGCTTGGACACCGCCGCCGCCATCTCCGGCGTCACCCCCGGCGCCAGAGCCTCCAGGGCATCGGTGGTTGCGGCGTCGGACATCAGCCATTCGCGGAATTCGCCGACCGTGAGATGCGACACGGGGGCGAACGCCTGCGCGTCATGGGTATCCGCGATCAACCGGGTGACCTCATCGCTCTCATAGGGAATCAGGCATTCCCGGAGAAATTCCTTGAGCGGCACGTCGGCCAGGCACATTTTGGCCGCGATGTTTTCCTCGGCGCTGCCGGCGGCGATTCCCGCCAGCATGTCGCCGGAGCGCGGCGGCGTCGCCCGGGCCATCAGGGTGCGCAAATCCTCGAACACCCAGCGGGTTTTCCCCACAGTCACGGTGTACGCCATGGTGCGGCCTCCTCACGAATGTATACCGGAGGCGGAAAACGGCGCAAACGCCGCTCCCGCGCCCCGGGCGGCATGAGCCTACGCGAAGGTGTACGGAACCCCCGCCTTGGAAATCACCGTGTTGTATTCCTCGAAAATCTTGATGATTTTCGCCGCGGTTTCGCCGGTTTGGGCAATTTCCTTCCAGAAATCCTTGGCGGCGTCTTCAACGGTCTTCCATTCCGCCGGAGCGATGCTGGTCAACTGCATCTTGTCGCCTTCGGCCCGCAGTTTCGCCTCCCCGCCCCAATACCACTGGTTGCGGTAGGTGTGGCTGGCTTCGATGGCGGTCATCACCAGGCGCTTGAGGTGTTCCGGCAAATCCGCCCATTTCTTCTCGTTGACGAGATAGGAGCCGATCCACGCTCCGGAAATGTTGTTGGTCAGGAAGTAATCCGTCACATCGGCCCAGCCCACCGTGTAATCCTCGGTAATTCCGGACCACGCCATGCCGTCGAGTTCACCGGTCTGCACCGCGACCTGGGCGTCCTCGTACGGAATGGACACCGGAACCACGCCGAATTTCGACAGGAAGCGCCCCGCCGTCGGGAAGGTGTAGAGACGCAGCCCGTCGAGATCGGCAACGCTTTTGATGGGTTTCTTGGTGTTGAAATGGCACGGGTCCTGCCCCGCCGACGACAGCCACACCACGCCGCCGACCTTCTTGTAAGCCTCCCGCCAGATGTCAGCCAAGCCATACTGGAAAAACAGCGCCGGCACGTCGAGGATATGCTTGGTCGCCAGCGGGAAATAGCCGCCGAACATCGCCACCTCCGCCGGAGACGCCATCGAATCATCGTCGGAATGGACAAAATCGATGGTTCCGGCCTGAAGCGCGCGGAACAGTTCTCCCGTCGGAACAATCTGGTCGGCGTAATACAGCTCGATTTCCAGTTCCCCCTTCGCCGCGGCGTTGACGGCGTCGACGATGGGCTTGGTCACATGTTCGCCGAGCACCGAACCGGCATAGGTCTGCATCCGCCATTTGACCGGCGTCTGCGCCCGCGCCACCGCGGGGGCCGCCAGCACGCCGGCCGCGCCGGCGCTCAAAATGCCTGCTTTGGTCAAAAACTGCCGTCTGTTGGTCATAATCCTTCTCCTGACAAAACGTCTCTTTACTGTTCAATTCCGGAACAACCGTCCGTTATACCGGCGCCCGGCTGGGTTGCTGTCTTGGATGCCGGCCGGGCAACGCTGTCCGGCAGGCGGTTTCAAACTCCGGAAGTGCCGCCGGAACGCCCGGTCTTCGGGTTGAAGACCGCCTCCGGCTTTTGACGTTTGTTGTTGTTTCGAGTTATCCGGTCGCCCACGCTCGCCTCACTTCCCGTAATGGTGGTTCGGCAGCCAGGTGGCGATCCCGGGAAAGATCATCAGAATTATCAGCGTCACCGTCATGATCCCGACAAAAGGCCAGATGGACCGATAGATGTCGCGAAGTCCCACTTCGGCCGGCGCCATGGCCTTCATCAGAAACAGGTTGTATCCGAAGGGCGGCGTGATGTAGGCGATCTGGCAGGTCACGGTGTAGAGCACGCCGTACCACACCAAATCAAACCCCAGTTTGCCCACCAGCGGGATATAGAGCGGCGCGACGATCACCAGCATGGCGGTGTCGTCAAGGAACATCCCCATCACCAGAAACGACACCTGCATCAGAATCAGCACGTGCCACGGGCCGAGGCCGAGATCCGACAAAAAGAACCGCTCTATGGACTTCACCGCTCCCAGGCCGTCGAACACCGCGCCGAAACACAGCGACGCGATGAGAATCCACATGAACATGCACGAAATGCCCAGCGTTTTCTTCAGGATGGCGATGAACACCCGTTTGGTGAGACGTCCGCGGAACCACGCCACCACCGCGGCGCTGACGGCGCCGACCGCCGAACTCTCCACCAGGCTGGTGATGCCGTTGAGAAACAGCCCCATCATCAGCGTGAAAATGCCGATGGGAACGATGCCGACACTCAGCATGCGCAGTTTTACGCCCAGGGGGAAATTGCGTTCCTCCGGCGGCAGCGGCGGCCCCAACCGCGGATTGATGCGGCAGCGGATATACACATAAAGAGCCATCAACAACGCCATCAGCAGGCCGGGGAACACCCCCGCCAGCCACAGGTTGCCGACGGGAACCCGGGCAATCATGCCGTACAGCACCATGACGATGGAGGGCGGCACCAGAATGCCGAGGGTCGAACCACCCTGCACCACGCCGGACACCATCACCTTGTCATAGCCGCGCCGCAGCAGTTCCGGCATGGCGATGGTGGCGCCGATGGCCAGACCGGCAACCGACAGGCCGTTCATCGCCGAGACCAAGACCATGAGGGCGATGGTTCCGAGCGCCAAGCCGCCGGAAACCGGCCCCATCCACACATGAAACGCCTTGTAGAGGTCTTCGGCGATGCCCGATTCCGACAGCACATACCCCATGAAGATGAACATCGGCAGGGTGAGCATCGGGTACCATTTGACCAGCTTCATCGCCGCCGAAAAGCCCATTTCCGAGCCGCCCTCACCCCACAGCAGAAAGGCCGCCGCCACACCGACAAAGCCGATGACGGCAAAAACCCGCTGTCCGGTGAGCAGCAACACCATCATTCCGGAGAACATGGTGAGCGCGACAAACTCATAACTCATGCGATGGACTCTCCCCGCATGGCCGCAATATCCTTCAGCAGAAACGAGACGGCCTGCAGCAGCATCAGCGCCACGCCGGTCGTCATGATGATTTTGATGGGCGCCATATAGGGCGCCCAGGAGGAATAGCTCTTCTCACCATACTGTATGGCGTAGGCGGTGCTGGAAAAGCCGCCGTACAACAGGAACCCCAGAAACCCGATGACACACACCGATGTCAGCACATCGACGCCGGCGCGTCTGCGGCGGGACCACTGTCCGTAAAACAGATCCATCCGCACATGGGCGCGCATCTGCATGGCCCAGGCGCCGCCGAGCATGTAATACGCCGCCATGGTGAACTGGGCGCTTTCCAAAGTCCAGTTGGCCGGGAAACGGAAAGCTTTGGAGACAGAAGAATAGACCAGGATGGCGACCATCAGAAAAACGAGATACATCGAAACTATACCGACAAGACGATTGAACCTGTCGATGGAACGAACGGAAACACGGAGAAATGCGTTCATGGTGTGGACCCCTGTCCGGTAGTGCGGCAGTCAAGACAAGTCACGCAGCCGAAAAGCCTGGGGGCGGACCCGTTCCGGTCTCACGACGAGGGGAGTTTTCCCTGCCCGGTCGCGCCCGGGCGAACCGCGCCGCCGGCATAGTATACGTGACGTTCGCGCGGTAATTTATGTTTATTTTTCTTGAGTGTCATCTATACTATGTAAGTAATACAATATAAGTAGAACGAACTATTTAATACTATTTGTTAAGGCACAGGTTGCGCACAACGCTATCCTGTTGAAATGTCTTTTTTGAATCTGATGCATCGCCTGTGCCGCGCCGCCGCGACAGCGGGGACGCTCATCGCGCCCCGTCAATCTCCAACAGGCGGGCGAGCGCGCTCCGCGGACTGGTCAACACTGTGAAGGGCGCGTCCTTCAGCCCGGCAGCGGCGGGCGCCCTCTGTCGGCATAGGGGCGTGCAATGCTGAGAATAAAACCCGTTGCGGGAACTCTCCGCCGGTATAAACTGTTGCGTGACGCCAAGAGTTCCGCTAATCCGGTGAGGTCGTGTCACTCCCCCGGAACCGGACATCGGATTTCTCGCTCATATCAGGAAGCGCACCATGAAAAACCCGACTCTGCATCGCCGCCTGTTGCTCAACGCCGTCGCCGTCAGCGGTGTCATCGCCGTCGGCATGGGCCTCGCCAGTTATTTCTGGGGCCCGATCTTCCACCCGGATGTCACCGCTCCGGTTCTGTATTCGCAGCTGAAATATCTCGGCGGCATGATGGGAATCATCGGCGTCATCATGTTTTCGTGCCTGCGGACCATCGAAACCAAGGCCAACCGCTTCGGCGGCGCGGCTCTCATTGTCTTCGGCGGCGGCTTGGCCCAGATTACCAGCCTTTCGTTCAGCAGCCTCACCTACGCGCTCTCGTCGGTGGTGATTTCCGCTTGGCTGTTCTACAGCTTGGTGTTCCTGCCGCTGGTCTATTTTTGGATGTGGCGGTATGAAAAGCAGGTGAACGCTCCCGCTCCCGCAGCCGCCGCCGCGGCTCAGGAGACGCCGGCGGCGCCTCCGCCCCCGCCCCCGGCGGAACAACCCGGAGGCGAAACGGCCTGACGATGCCGACCGGGCATTATCCGCCGATGCCGAGTTTCTGCCGCAGCAGGGCGTTCACGGCCTGCGGGTTGGCCTTGCCGCCCGTCGCCTTCATCACCTGGCCGACAAACCAGCCGAGCAGCGTCGGCTTGGCCTTGGCCTGCTCCACCTTGTCCGGATTGGCGGCGATGATTTCGTCCACCGCTTTTTCGATGGCGCCGGTATCGGTCACCTGCTTCAGGCCGCGCTCTTCCACAATCCGCTCCGGGTCGCCGCCGTCCTGCCAGACGATTTCAAACAGGTCCTTGGCGATTTTTCCGGAAATGGTGCCTTTGGCGATGAGATCGATGATGGCGCCCAACTGCGCCGCGGAAACGGGGCTCGCCGCCACATCCATCCCCTCCTTGTTGAGGCGGCCGAACAGCTCGTTGATCACCCAGTTGGCGGCGGCCTTGCCGTCACGCCCCGCGGCGACGTTTTCAAAATAATCCGCCGACGCCCGTTCCACCACCAGCACTCCGGCGTCATAGGCGGAAAGCCCGTAGTCCTTGATGAAGCGCGCTTTCTTCTCGTCGGGAAGCTCCGGCAGGTCCTTCGCCAGAGCGTCGACATAACTTTGTGTGAACTCCAGCGGCAGCAGGTCCGGGTCCGGGAAATAGCGGTAATCGTGCGCCTCCTCCTTGGAGCGCATGGAGCGGGTCTCGCCTCTGGCATGGTCGAACAGGCGCGTTTCCTGGTCGATGACGCCGCCGTCCTCCAACACGCCGATCTGCCGGCGCGCCTCGTAGTCGATGGCCTGGCCGATATAGCGGATGGAATTGAGATTCTTGATTTCACAACGCGTGCCGAAGGGCTCGCCGGGGCGGCGCACCGACACGTTGACGTCAGCCCGCAGGTTGCCCTTCTCCATATCGCCGTCACACGTGCCGAGATAGCGCAGAATGGTCCTGAGCTTGGAGACATAGGCCTTGGCCTCTTCCGCCGAGCGCAGGTCCGGCAGGCTGACGATTTCCATCAGGCCGACGCCCGACCGGTTGAGATCCACCAGGCTCATGGTGGGGTGCAGATCGTGCACCGATTTCCCGGCATCCTGTTCCACATGCAGGCGCTCGATACGCACTTCCACGGTTTCGCCGTCGGGCATGTCGACATACACCATCCCCTCGCCGACGATGGGGTGTTTGTACTGGCTGATCTGGTAGCCCTGGGGCAAATCGGGATAAAAGTAGTTCTTGCGGTCGAAAACGGAGCGGAGATTGATTTTCGCCCGCAGCCCCAGCCCCGAGCGGATGCACTGGCGCACGCACTCTTCGTTGATCACCGGCAGCATCCCGGGCATGGCGGCGTCGACGAACGAGACATGGTCATTGGGCTCGGCGCCGAAGGTCGTCGACGAACCGGAGAACAGCTTGGCTTCACTGTTGACCTGGGCGTGCACCTCCATGCCGATGACAACTTCCCAGTCCCCGGTGGCCCCCTTGATCAATTTGGACGGATTAACCGAAACGCCCATGCCCGCACCCTCGCCTTTTCTTCAGGTTTCCACGCGCTCTTCCGCACGCGAATCGAAAACACACCTCTTCGCGGAAAGAGCTGTCTCTCCGTCCAAGGTGGTGTCGCGCCTTTCTCGGTAAAGCCTGTTGGCGGAACCTTCAAGAAAAAAACAGCCGCCGGATGCTGATTCCGGCGGATTTTTTGGATTTTTCAGTTTTTTCTGAGCATGATTCGAACAGCATGACTCCAGTGTGGAAAGAAGAAGCCCATGCTCCCGCGCAAAATGCACAAGGAGCGCAATAGAAAGACAACAAAACCCGCTCTCACCACCTGACCCGGCCGCGCAGCACGCCGCTCACCATATTGTTCTTTCCCATCTCCTCAAAGGCGGTACGAACATTCACCTCGCCCTCAAGGTTGAGAAGATCGTCAAACCAGGAATAGCTGCCGCCGAAACCGAGGCTGGCCCAGGCGCCGTGGCGTTCGTGCTCGAAGGTCACGCTCGAGACGTCGACGCTGGTGCTCCCGTTGTGATAATAGATATTGGCGATGCCATACGTCTGCGTCGATCGCCTGTCTCCATCGGAACCGATCCATACCGACTGGTAATCGGCGGAAACGCCCAAACGCGTCGTCATACGCCCGCCGTTGGCCGGCAGGTAGGAGACCTGATACTTGTCGATAAAGTTGTCGAAATCGGCGCGGGCGTAGCTCAGCTGCAATTGCGGCGTCACGAAGAAACCGCCGCCCAGCGCAATCTGGCCGCCTACCTCGATGCCGGCGGAATACCCCTTGCCGGGGTTGCCTTCCACAATCACACCGAGCTGTTCGGAAACCACATCCGATTCATGAAACAGCGCCTGCACCTGCGCGTCAACATATACTCCGCCCATTCCCCGCCAGGTGGCGCTGCCGCCGACTCCCCAACCGGTGGTTTCAATTGTGCCGTCGCCGTGCTTCGAAGTCACGCTATTCCGATTTTGCCCGTAAAGACCATTGATACCGATGGAAAAGGACTGGTCTCCGTCATCATAGAACACGCCGTCCACGCCCGAACGCAATGTCCACGTCTCGAACTCCTGCTTGATATCGAGCGATGACGTTTTTCCCGTTTCGCGGCCCTTCAACCCGTAGGCGCGCGTCCACACCAGCGTCGCGCCATCCACCACCTGTCGGGGGCTGATGGGCACCTCATCGTAGCCTTCCCCCGAAGTGGTGGTACCGGCATCGGAAGCGTTATAACCGGAGGGGGAGGCATAGCCGCCACGCCGCTGCCGATAGGTCTCCATCTCCAGCAGTTGCAGAACGGTCTCCGGATAGGCTTCGGCAAGAACGTCGGCGGGATGGTACAGCGGGCCGTCGTACGCGCCGGAGCCGCTGCCGCCCGAACCACTGCCGCCCGAACCACTGCCGCCGGAACCGCTGCCGCCGGAACCACTACCGCCGGAGCCACTGCCGCCGGAACCGCTGCCGCCGGAGCCACTGCCGGAGCCACTGCCACCCGAACCACTGCCGCCCGAACCACTGCCGCCGCCGCCCGTGCCGCCGCCACCGGTATCGCCACCGCCGGTATCGTCCGCCGGCCGGGTGGGAAACGGATTGTCCGGGGCCTCTCCGGGCTTGTCTTCGCTGCGCAGATACCAACCGCCGTCACCGGCTGCGGCGCTGTCGCCCTACCACAGCGTATAGGCATAGGCGCCGACGACGACGGCGGGCCACCCGTTGTCCGTGCGGAAATGAGGCACGAGCTCAAAAGCATCCTCCGGAGCGCTGCCGTCAACCTGAAGAATTTTGATGCCGTTGCTGAGGGTATCGGCTCCCTGGCTTCCTTCCTGAGGACGGATATCCACCAGGGTCTGTCCGCCGACGTCGCCCTGGAACCGCACGAGATCCGTCTCCGAATCATCGTCTCCCAAATGCGTATCCAGAGAAATGACGGCGGCGTCATCCCATCCGTAACTGTAGCCGTGATAATCCCCCTGGATGGTCAGCACATCCCCTACCTGACCGTCCTGAAGTTTGATGGTCGCCGCGTCGCTGCTGACATTGCCCGCCAGAGTAAAATCGGCCAGACTGTTTTCTCCGGCGCTGGCATCAATCACCGCGCCCCCTTTGATGAACAGGGAGCTGAACGACGACGTCTGATCGAGAGCCCCGTTCTTTCCGACGATTCGCCACAACGCGTTGTTGCTCATTTCGATTTTCAGCACCTGGCCGGCATTGACATTCGTGTTGATGCTGCCGACGATCGTACTGTCGTCCACACGGAAACTCAGTTCCCCCGATTGAGTCGTCGCGAGGTTCTTGAAATCATACTCGCTGTAATCATAACCGGACATGTTCAACAGATAGCCGTTGGCCGGCGCCTCGGCGTAGGAGTTCGCCCGAAGCGTCAGGGATGACCCCCCTGTCAATCCGCCGCCCGCTATTATCAAATCACTGTCGCTGTTGCCGGATTTCAATTCCGTGTTGTACAGCGTAACCGAGACCCCGCCCGGACTCCCTCCGGTTTGGGTCTGGTCGCTGTCGACCACCAGCGCCGCGCTCTGCTCCGCCAGCACCGTGCTGCGTACATCTTTATTTCCGGCGGTGAGCGTTGAAATTCTCGTCGAGCCCCAATAGGCGCTTCCCACCACATAGATGCCCGGGGAGTCTTCGCCGTGGGTGGTAATATCGAATTGATTGTGAATGCGTATCGTTCCCGCGCCGCCGATATCCCCGGCGCCGTTGGGTTCCCGCCCGACTTGCAGACCGGGCACCTGTGCGGCGTTTGAGGAAGATTCGAGCCGGTAGAATTCAATCAAACCGCCGCCTCCCGTTGCCACAATGGCCGGGGAATCGTTTTCGGTGGACAATGCTGTGAGCAACCCGCCGACATAAATGGCGCCGTCATCGGCAAGCATCGCGATATTCGACCACCCCGTATTCACCGCCCGATCTCCGGAAGCACTGTGCAGGATGCTCACTTTGCCGCCGCCCGTAATGTTGATGACGCCGCCGTCCAACGCCCGGATTCCGAACGCGCTGTTCTGGGTATTGAAACCGACGGAACCGCGAACCAACTGAGTCGTGATGTCAACCGTTTTTGCGGTGAGTTCAGCGCCGGTACCCCACGCCGCCAATGTAACGATCCAGCCGCTGTTATTGGTTCCTGTCACCGAATTCAGGTCGACCGGTCCGCCGGTGGACACTATCCCCCACAGGTTGCCGTAGACATCTCCCGTTGACGACCGGCTTTTCAGGGTTGTCGCGCCGGTCACGGTCAGGCTGGAACCCGAAGGAACCGTCCGACCCGACTGATTCTGCACGTCGATGGTCAGCGACGGAAGCGTCTCCGCCCGCACGGACGCCGCCCCTCCCGCGCAACAGACCGCCGCAAGGACAGTCGCCGCGGTGGCCTTGAAATGGCGGTTTTTGCGCGACGGCAGTCCGAACCTCATGTTGTGTACCCTTGCCTTGGGGAACGATTTCAAAACTATGGAAAACGCAGTCGGTTTAGGGGGATCATTCCCCATTTGTTAAGAAAAGGTACATGGGTATGGTTAATGTTGTTTTAATGGAAACGGAAATTCCTTTCTCGCGTCGGCGACAGACAACGCTCGATGCCGGTGACGACATAAAAAAGGCCGCCGGAACGGCGGCCCTGAACCTTGTATATTGGTTCGATGCTGTTACATTTTCTTTGCAAAAAGCGAACAGAACACCCCGATGATCAAAGTGAACAACCACACCGGGCAGTCCCATAAAATGTCCAGATACCCCTGCAACGACACGATAGGAGAACGGAACGGCGCACTCTGGAACAGGGCGTAGAACAACCAGTGGAAATCACCGCGTATCCACACCCCTTCTCTTATGAAATACACCAGATGTGCGAAGAGAAGCAGGAAAGTCACGAAGTATAAAAAGCGGGCAAACCACATCAGGATGAAGTCAAGCTCGCTGCTGTCCAAATCTTCCATCAAAATCTCTCCAAAACCACTGAGTCACGAACCCGATGCCCGGGATTTGCCGGCAACCGGAAACGTTCTCCCCCTTCGCGTCTCCATCCCCGCGAAGGACTCTTCCGATAGCTCAAATTACACCATGATTATAAAATATTACGCTTCCGATAGCAACAATGTTGAATAATCCCGGGCTGCGACGGATGCGCCGACTGTGCAGCGCGCACCCGCAACCCCGTTCAATCCGTTTTCCGGTAAACACTTTCTCTTGACGTCGCCTGCTGAATAACTCCAAAGTATTGACGGGAAAAGATGTGCACTGCAACAGACCCGGGTGTTGTTCCGCCCGGCCTGTCCAAGTTCAATTCAGAAATACTGCGCGATCCACCGTTTAATTTTTATGAATACCCCTACTAAAGACGAACCCACCTCCAATCGCTCATCTGGTGACGCGCCCATGTCATCTGCCGTTTGGCGTAGCGCCGGGAATCCGTTTGCGCTTGGATGACGGCTTCTTCCAAGCCAAGACTGCCGTTGAGGTGTTCAACCAGCGGCCGAACGCCGCATGCCCGCATCACCGGCAACAGCGGATCAAGCTGCCGCTTGAACAAACCGGCGGCCTCCTCCAGCGCGCCGCGCTTCATCATCCCCAGAAATCGCAAATCGATTCGCCGATTCAATTCGGCGCGTTCCGGCTCAAGGAAAAAGCGCAGAGTCGCGCCTCCGGCAAGAGGCCCCGGCGTGCGCTCGCCGTGGAAATCCAGCAGGGACTTGCCGGTGGCTTCATACACCTCCAGCGCCCTCAGGATACGCAACCGATCACTGCCGCCCAAGCGTTCGGCATAACCGGGGTCGACATCATAAAGACGCCGATACAGCGCTGATGTGTCACGTTCCCGCGCCCAGGCGCGCAACGAGTCCCTTACCGGTTCCGGCACATCCGGCACCGGCGACAATCCTTCCAGCAACACCTTGAAGTAAAACCCGGTTCCGCCGGTGAAAATCGGGATTTTCCCTTTGACTTCGGCACTTGCAAGAATGTCTTCGACATCTTTGAGATAACGCCCGGCGTTATAGTTTTCCGCTCCATCCACATGGCCGAACAACAAATGGGGAATTCCGAGAGTTTCCTCCGGTGTCGGCCGGGCGCTCAGAATGAACAGATCCCGGTAGACCTGCATGGAATCCGTGTTGATAACCACACCACCGATGCGTTCCGCCAAGCGCACCGCGAATGCGGACTTGCCGGACGCCGTCGGTCCGGCTATCAGCAGGGCGTTGCAGTCCGGGCGCGAGAGAATGTAATTCTCCGCTTCAACCAGGGACTGAAAGGAACTGTCTGCCGCCATGAAACTCGTCGCCACTCTCGTCTCGGACCCTCAAACCCCTGCCGTTGACAATTTCGTTGTCGGCAAGGCCGCCACCGCGCTCGGCGTCGCGGCATCCTGCACCACCCTCCGCGAGGGAGTTGCCGTCGACATGTTCTTTGAAGGGAATTTGCCCGACGTCAAGGGGTATGAGCGCAATATCCGCATGGCCCTTGACGGATTTCCCGTCGACATTGCCGTGCAGCAGGCCGAAAACCGCAAAAAGAAACTGTTTCTCGCCGACATGGATTCCACCATGATCGGCCAGGAATGCATCGACGAACTGGCGGACCACGCCGGCGTCAAACAATACGTCGCGGCCATCACCGAACGCGCCATGCGCGGCGAAATCGCCTTTGAACCGGCGCTGCGCGAACGCGTCTCACTGCTGAAGGGCGTACCCCTCACCGCCATCCGCGAAATTATCGACACCCGTATCGTCCTCACTCCCGGCGGGCCGGAACTGGTGCGCACCATGCGCAAAAACGGCGCCTTTACCAGCCTGGTTTCCGGCGGCTTCACCCTGTTCACCGGGCCGCTTTCCCGACTCATCGGCTTCGATGAGCATCATTCCAACACGTTGGGCGTTGACGGCGACCACCTGAACGGCGAGGTTGTCGGCCCCATCCTCGGCAAAGACGCCAAGCTCGCCACCCTGAAGGCTCTGCGTGTCCGATTCAACCTCGAGCCGTCAGAAACCATGGTGGCGGGCGACGGCGCCAATGACCTGCCGATGATTCTCGAAGCGGGAACTGGCGTCGCCTTCCACGCCAAGCCGAAGGTCGCCGCCGCGGCGCCGGTCAACGTGCTCCATGCCGACTTGACCGCCCTGCTCTATTTCCAAGGCTACCGGTTTTCGGAATTCGTCACATGAAAAAGGCCCGGTCAACCAACCGGGCCTCGCCTTCCTCACAGTTACTCAACGCCTTTAGTCTTTGATCGGCAGAGCGACAAACCGTGTGTCACCGCTGCGCCCCGAGGAGATGAGGAACAGCACGGACTTGCGCGTGCTTTTCTTGACGGCCTCGGCGACATCCGCCGGTGACGCCACCTTTTCCTGCCCGACTTCCAGAATCACGTCACCGGGCTCGATATGCTTGTCAGCGGCCACGGATTGCGGGTCCACCCGGGTGACAATCACACCCTTGATGCTCTCATCAATCCGGTAACGCTGCCGCAGTTCATCGGTGATGTCGGACAGCGAGAGCCCGAGCACCGGTTCCACCCTGCCCGGCAAAGGAGCTCCCGGCGCGACGATGGACCCCTTACTGTCATCGTCCTTCAACAGGCCGAGTGTCACAGGAAAGGTTTGCTCCTTGCCCTTGCGGATCACGACCACATCGACCGTCTTGCCCACGGCGGTTTCCGCCACGATGCGCGGCAGATCCCGGGAGCTTTTCACGTCTTTGCCGTCAAACCGGACAATCACGTCCCCCGTCTCAAGACCGGCCTTGGCGGCAGGGCCGTCAGCGTCGACCTTGGCAACCAGTGCGCCGTGGGCTTCGCCCAAGCCAAGGGCTTCAACGGAATCCTCGTCCACATTCTGGATGGCCACACCCAACCAGCCGCGGCGGATTTCACCGAACTCCCGCAGCTGTTTGATCACCGGAACCGCCGAACTGGCCGGCACGGCGAAGCCAATGCCGATGGAACCGCCCGTCGGTGAATAGATGGCGGTGTTGATACCGACCACCTCGCCGGCCATATTGAACAGCGGACCGCCGGAATTGCCCTTGTTGATGGCGGCGTCAGTCTGGATATAGTTGTCGTAGGGGCCGGATTGAATATTGCGGCCGCGCGCCGAAACAATGCCGGAGGTCACGGTTCCGCCGAGGCCGAACGGATTGCCGATGGCCAGCACCCAGTCTCCCGGGCGCAGCTTCTCCGAATCACCGAAGGACACCGCCTTCAACGGTTTGTCCGTCTTCACCTTCAACACGGCGATATCCACTTTCGGGTCTTTGCCGACGATGTCGGCCTTCAACTCGGTGCCGTCCTGCAAAATCACGGTGATATCATTGGCTTCGCCGACCACATGGTTATTGGTGACAACCACGCCGGAGGCGTCGATGATGAATCCGGACCCCAGCGAACTGGAACGCCTCGGCCGGACGGGTCTGGAGCGGTCACCGGGGCGCTGCGGCACATCACCGAAGAAACGCCGGAAGAATTCTTCCATGTCCTGGTTGTCCTGCATCTCGGGACGAAGATTGCGTTGTGTCACATCTTCCTTGGTGGTTGCCGAAATATTGACGACGGCGTCCATGACATTTGCCGTCAGATCGGCAAAAGATTCCGGCGCCGGACCGGCCTGAGCCGGAAATATCGCGGCAACGGCGAGCATTCCGGCCACCAGGGCCAGCCTGCACCGCTTCAGAACGGGCCGTGCCGGATTAAAATTCTCAAACAGGCTTGCTGCTACCATCTAATTTCTCCAACAGTGAACAGATTCATCATTCCGCCCCTGAGCAACATGAAATGATGAGACATTTCTCAACAAAACCGGTATATCGGCGGACGAAACCCCCGGAGTAGATAGCGCCCCCTCACGAGGTGGCGCGTGTCAAATCAACGCTCGTCGTAAAACCAATTTCAGTGTTGTAATATTGTCACAGATTCGGGCAAAATAGCGGCAACATATGGGAAACATCGCATCCATCATGTGATATTTACAAGGCAATCCGTTCAACCCCATCGCGTTTACGGTAGTATTCCATTGATATCGCTACGTTATTTCGTCATCGGCCGCATTGGACGGGGAGACGCCGACGCCGCAAACAATCCGCCAACACCGCACATCCCACCTGAGAGGTGCGGCGTTTTCCTTAAACAGTTCGCCTTTCGGTTATTTTCCCGTGACACCCCGCTTATTCTGCAGGAAGTCGAAGAATTCGGATTTCGGATTCATCACCCAGTTGGTGGACTGATTGGCGAGTCCGGCCTCATAAGCCTGAAGTGAACGGTAAAACGAGTAGAAATCCGGGTCGGCATTGTTGGCTTCCGCCAGAATGCGCGAATACTCGGCATCGCCTTGGCCGCGTATGGTCTCGGATTCCTTCTCGGCCTCCGCGACAATGATCCGCGCGTCACGTTCGGCCGCCGCCACCAGCTCCACCGCCGCCTGCCTGCCGCGCGCCTCGATATCTGTCGCCTCTTTCTGACGCTCGGACTTCATGCGCTCGTACACCTGCTGGAGGTTCACCTCGGGAAGATTGACCCGTGTCAATCTCAAATCGATGAGTTCAACGCCCATTTCCTCGGCGTTCCTTCTCACCTGTTCCTGGATATCCTCCATCAGCCGGCCGCGGCCGGTCCGCACGATGGTTTCACGCAATGAATTGGCCAACACGTTCAGAGTCGCGGCGTTGGTGTAGTTGGTCAACAGGTCGGTCGCCACCCTGTCGCTGTTGGTGGTTTTCTGCAGGTAAGGATAGGTGTTGGCGATGCGATACCTCAGGAAGGCATCCACCTCCAGGTTCTTCTTGTCGACGGAGAGCAGCGTCTGCGCCGGCAAATCCACATCCAGCACGCGTCGATCGAAAAACTCCACCCGGTCGATGAAGGGCACCTTGAAGTGCAGGCCCGGCTCATCGATGGTCGCCTGCAACTTGTTGAACCGCAGCACCAGCGCCGATTGCGTCTGATACACGGTAAACACCGAGAGATACAACCCCGCCCCGGCAAGCGCCAGAACAGGCAGGAAAAGAAAGCTCAACAAAGATCTGTTCATTGTGCGCCTCCCTGGCCGGACACGACCGTGCCGCTGTCAGACGATGATGATGACGACGCGGACGAACCGCCGCTGTCGGACGTTTGCTGTTGCGGCTTGATCGGAACAACCGACTGCGTTCCGGAAGCGTTGATGATGGTGTTGGAATCGGTATCGACAATGGTTTTTGACGACATTCCGAGAACACGTTCCATGGTTTCCAGATACATGCGCTCCCGGATGATATCCGGGGCTTTTTTGTAGGCCTCCAAAATCTGGCTGAATCGCGCCGCCTGGCCGGTGGCTTCCTGAATCTTGCTCTGCCGGTAAGCCTCGGCGCCGGCGCGGATCTTCGCGGCATCGGCGCGGGCTTGCGGCATAATCCGGTTGGCATCCCGCTGGGCATCGTTGACATAGCGCGCCGCTTTCTGGGAGGCGGCTTCCACATTGTAGAAGGCCTGCCGCACGTCCTGCGGCGCCAGAGCATCGGCCAGCTGAACACTGGAAATGTTGATGCCCATGTTGTAACTGTCCAGCGCCAGCTGGATGCTCGTCCTCACCGCCGGAGCGATATTGAGTCGGTCCTCGGTGATGAGTTCAAGGATGCGGCCGCGCCCGATATACTCGCGCATGGTGCTTTCCGCCACCGCCTTCACGGTTTTTTGCGGATCCTTGAACATGAAGGCGTAATTGTCGGCCTGTTCCGGCTTGATGTTCCACACCACGGAGAAATT
>JAISTL010000257.1 GCA_031272615.1 Methylobacteriaceae bacterium
CCGCGGAATTCGGTTCCGTTCACTCACACCACATTCGCTTCCCTCACTCCCCAACAAACTCATCACTGTAAACTCAAACTCCACCCCGGTTTTGCCGGGAGACCCCGCCTCCCGGCAATATGTCAAGCCCTTCTCACTGCCACTTGCTGAGGTCGAGGGCCT
Source organism: Methylobacteriaceae bacterium (assembly GCA_031272615.1). GTDB lineage: Bacteria > Pseudomonadota > Alphaproteobacteria > Rhizobiales > Beijerinckiaceae > Hohaiivirga. The sequence continues at coordinate 163 of JAISTL010000257.1, forward strand.
TTTCGCTCTTGCCGACAACAACCACGCCGGCGATGTCGCCGGTGACGTTCATGCAGGTGCGGCCCATGTCGAGCAGGGCGTCGATGCCCAGCACCATGGCGTAGGTCGCGGCGACGGCGGAACCCGCCTCCAGCTTCAGCCCGATGGACTCCAGGGCCATGATCAGCATCAGCGCCCCGGCGCCGGGCACGCCCGCCGTACCGACAGCGGCCAGCGTGGCGGTGATCATCACCGTGAACTGCTGGCTGTGGTTCAGCGGCTGACCGATGGCGAAGCCGATGAACATGGCGCAGACGGCGATGTAGATGGCGGTGCCGTTCATGTTGACGGTGGCGCCGATGGGCAGGGCAAAGGAGGAAATCGTGCGCGGCGCGCCGAGATTGTCCTCGGACACCCGCATGCTCACCGGCAGCGTGGCGCTGGAGGAGCGGGTGACGAACGCCGTGACCATCGCCTCGTTGGCGCCCTTGAGGAATCTTCGGAAACTCAACCCGCTGAAGGTGAGGAAGCCGCCATAGCACACAAACAGATGAATGATGAAGGCGATATACACCGACAGGGTGACGAGCAGCAGCGGGCCCAAGGCCTCCGCTCCCTGACGGGCGAAGACGACGGCAATCAGCGCGAACACGCCGATGGGAGCATATTGCATGATGCCGCCGACAATCCTGTAAATCACCTCGGCGGCGGCGGCGCAGACATCGAGCAGCAACCCGGCCTGACGCGCCACCGTCCCGTTCTTCGATTCCCTCAATAGGGAAAGCGCGATGCCGGAAACGATGGCGAAGAAGATGATCGGTAGCACATCACCCTTGGCCAGGGATTCAATGGGATTGGTCGGAACGATGTTGAGCAGTATCTGGGACATCGGGGGCGACTGCGCCGCCTTGCCCGCCGCGCCGCCGCTGCCGATGACGTTCATGCCGACGCCCGGCTCCAACAGCGTGGCGACTCCGAGGCCGACGGCGACGGAAATCAGCGTCGTCACCACGTAGAACAGGATGGTCTTCAGCCTGACCCGCCCCAGCTGGTCCGGCGAGATGCTCGCCGCGCCGACAATGAGGGAAAACAGGATGACGGGAACAACAATCATCTTCAGCAAACGAATGAACAAATCACCGAAGAACTGCGCGTAACCGATGAAGGTTTCGGCGGCGTCGGGAGAGTAGCCCAGCGTGATGCCGACCACGGCGCCGAGCACCAAGCCGGTGAAAATGCGCGCCAGCAGACTGGTGTTGAAATACCAGCCGAACAGGCCGGCGGATTTTGGTGTGGTTTCCACCATGAAATATCTCCTTTTATTGAATTAACATACTGATTTTATTATATATTACGTACTACAAAATGAGATTGCGCCTCCTTGGCCGCGGCCATCGGCCGCCGCGTGTCGAACGGGTTCATATTTTGGATTTGGAACCGCCTGAGCTGCCGGACCGCCCGGTCAGGGTTCCATCGGTTTCAATCTGGCGGGATTTGCCTCACGGATGAGCGCGCGGGCCAACGCCAGAACCGGGTCAACCAGGGGCGTCCCCTTGTGGGACAGCCCGCCGAGCGCAATGGGCAATTCGGTGCAACCGAGGATGACCGCCGCCGCGCCCTCTCCGGCCAGGCGCTCCACCTTGCCTGTGACCACGTCCACCGCTTTCGCCGTCACCGGGCTTGCGCCCTTGATGCCCCACTCGCGGTTGTAAATGGCTTCGTGCACCTCGGCGTGTTCCTCAGGCGGCAGATAGAACGGCACATACCCGGCCGCGGTGAGCAGCCGGTCATAAACCCCGGAGTCCCGGGTACCGATGGTGCAGAGAATGCCGATTTTCTCACCCTTGCCGCCGCTTCCCGGCGCGCGTCCGAGGCGCTGGTCGATGAGGCCCGTCGCCTCGTTCAACATGTGGATGGTGCGGATCGGCAGGTTGCGCCCGTTCACCGTGCGGGCGAAGACATCGTAAATCACCGGCGCGTGGAAGGTGTTGCACGGAATTCCGGCCACCGCCGGAGCGCCGTTCAGGGCCTTGGCCGCCTCGGTGAACACCCCGGCCATGGCATACCCCGGGTTAATCGTCTCGTCGCCGGGGTCCACCGTTCCCGAGGATACATTCTTCAGGTATTCGGTGCGGTCATGCACCACCGCCGAGCAGGAATGGTGATGAACGGTGAAATGGCTCTGGTCGGTGCCGTCGGTCACCGTGTTGTCGATAATCTTGGCGTGCAGCAGAACTCCGGCCATGGGGCCGACTCCGCCGCCGATGAGGAGTACGGGTTCTTGTCTCATCTTCAGCGTCTCTTTCGGAACCGTCGCCGGCGCGGGGGCTTCCGCGCCGGCGGCCGTCCGGTTATTTCTTGATATATTTGGGGCTGATGAGGTTTTCAAAGGAAAACACTTCTTCCCACTTTTCCGGGGTCAGGAGTTTGCGTTCATCCACAACAATCTCATAGAGCGACTTGTTCTGCTGGAACGCCTCGCGGGCCATTTCGGCGCACTGCTTGTAGCCCAGAATCGGCGACAGCTGGGTGACGATGCCGATGGAGTTCATGACCATCGCCTGGGTACGCTCCGGATTGGCGCGGATGCCCTTGATGCAGTTTTCGGTGAGGGTCTTGAAGGCGTGCTTCATCACGGAGATGGAGGTGAACAGGGCATAACCGATCACCGGTTCCATCACATTGAGCTGCAGCTGCCCGGCGGAGGCGGCCAGCGTCACCGTGGTGTCGAGGCCGATCACGAGGAAGCAGGTCTGGTTCACCACCTCGGGAATGACCGGATTGACCTTGCCCGGCATGATGGACGAGCCGGGTTGCAGCTGCGGCAGCAGAATTTCGTTGAAGCCGCAACGCGGGCCGGAGGCCAGCATCCGCAGGTCAGTGCAGATTTTGGTCATCTGGACGGCGGTGCGCTTCAGCACGCCCGACACCTGCACATACGCGCCGGTGTCGGAGGTGGCTTCCACCAAGTCCGACGCCAGAATGAAATCGATGCCCGTCAAATCGGCCAGATGCTTGACCGCGATTTCCGGATAACCCGGAGGCGCGTTGACCCGGGTGCCGATGGCGGTGGCGCCGAGGTTGATTTCCCGCAGCAGATTGCAGGATTCCGATACCCGGTCGATTTCCTCGTTGACGGTGATGGAGAAGCCCTTGAATTCGGACCCGAGCGACATCGGCACGGCATCCTGCAGATGGGTGCGGCCCATCTTCAGCACGCGGCTGAACTCCTCGCCCTTGGCGGCGAAGGCGTCCCGCAGTTTCGCCAAGGTGTCCTGATACTGGCGCAGGCGCAAAATCAGCGCCAGACGGAAGGCGGACGGGTAGGAGTCATTGGTGGACTGGGAGCAGTTGACGTGGTCATTGGGGTTGATGACGGCATAATCGCCCTTGGGGCGCCCCAGCATCTCCAGCGCCACATTGGCGATGACCTCGTTGGCGTTCATGTTGGTCGACGTGCCGGCGCCGCCCTGGATGAAATCGGTGACGAACTGATCGACGAATTCACCGGCAATCAGACGATCGCACGCCTTCATGATCGGCTCGGCGACCTCGGCTTTCAGGGCGCCGCATTCCAGGTTGGCCATCGCCGCGGCCTTCTTGACATAGGCAAAGGCCTGGATCAGCGTCGGTTCCAGCGACATCGGCTGACCGGTGATATGGAAATTCTCTTTGCCGCGCAGTGTTTGTACGCCGTAATAGACGTCATCCGGGAGTTCGCGTTCCCCCAGAAAATCCTTTTCTATGCGACTCATGTGTCCCCTCCCAGGGCTGACCGGAAATATCCGGTGCTGTGTTCTTCCTTAAGGCGGAACCTCGAGCCTTCGCTCATTGTCCCGTCAGGTCCGCCTCATCGACAATGGAGGAGGGCTCGAGGTGATGCTTCACCCTCGGTGTACCATATATGGCAAGACGGTGGCATTCGTCAATTGTATTGTCAAAATTTAATAATTATCCTCTCGTTTTTTGAGAATTTTTGTCGTAATGAGACGTAAACATCAAGTTTGAACAGTTTGCCGCTGCCGGGCGGCAATGCGATAGGCATGTGGACAAGGCTGTGCACTCCATGAATCAGAAAGAACAGGTTCTCGGCCCGCTGGCGCGGGCGCTGGCGGTGTTGCGGTTTGTCGCCGCCAACCGCAGGCCGGCGACGGCGGCGGAAATCGCCGCGGCGCTGAAACTGCCGCTGCCGACGGCGCACCGGTTGATCGCCAATCTCGAGGCGCTGGGTTATCTCAGCCGCCCGGTGGGGGAAAAGGGCATCGTGCCGGGGCCGGAGCTGGTCGGCCTTTCAGCCGACGCCTTCGTCTTCGCGTTCGCCGGTTCCGGGGTGAACGCCGTGCTGCGGAAGGCGTGTGACGCCATCGGCGAACAATGTGAAATCACCGTCGGGCGCCGGGGATACATGGAATATCTGGCGACGGCCAAGGTGGACATGGCGGCGGGCCTGCAGTTCGATGCCGGCCGGCGCAGTCCGCTGCATTGCACGTCCAGCGGCAAGCTGTACCTGAGCACCCTCGATGACGCCGCCCTCGCCAAACTCGTCCCGACGCTGCCGCTGGAGCGTTTTACCGCCCACACCGTCACCGAGCCGGAGGAGCTCATCCGCCAGGTGCATGAGGCGCGCCGCAACGGCTTCGCCAAATCCAACGAGGAATATGTCGCCGG
>JAISTL010000279.1 GCA_031272615.1 Methylobacteriaceae bacterium
AGAAACGCAAACAGCGCATTGGCGACGGAGGTCAGGGGAATGGAGGCCGATATCGCCTTCAAAAAGGCGTCGAGGACGATTTTGAAGGCAATCCAGACATAGAGCGTGTTGGAAAACCAGTAGAGCCGTTGAACGGCGATTTCATCAAACACCGCAATCCGCCACGCCGGTTCACGCGGAGCGACCAGCGCGTCATTGAGGGTGCGGGCGACGAAATACAGCATGAGAGCGCCGATAAACCCCTGGAAAATACCCTGGAATACCACCGGATTGAGATGAAACGCCCGGGCGACAAACAAAACGCCCCACAGGAACAACCCCATCGGCAACAAATCGACCCCCATCAGCCGGACCGCCGCGAAGATGCGCCGGCGCATGGGCGGGTCGGTTACGGCGGGGTCGCGGTCAACCCAGACGCGCTTGTAATGGCGGCGCGCCAGATAGAGCATGAAACCGAAGCCGGCGCCCAACAGCAACACCGGAGGCAGCATCGGAACCGGGCCGATGAACGACGCATTGTAGGCTTCCGCCAGGTTGCGCCACCACAAGCCGAGGATGTTTCGGGAGACGCGGATATCGTCGGGAAGCGCGTCAAGGAAGGAGCCCCACAGGGAGGGGGACAACGCGGAATCGGTGCGCTGCAGAATGGAGCGGGTGAAGTGGCTGCGCCGCTGTTCGGTGATTTTCGACAGCACCTGCTGCGCCTGAACCGTCAATGCCGCGGTGATTTTCTGCAGCTCTTCCAGTTTCGCCAGCGACGAGGTGAGGCTGGTCCGTTCGGTGCGCACCTCGTCGCTTTCGGTCACCCCCGCCTCCGTCGGAACCGGGCCCAGCTGCGCCAGGCGCTGCTTCAGTTCCGCCGCCCGGGGGTCGATGTCCCTGGTGATGGCCTGCAAGCCGTCCGAGACTTCCATCACCTGGCCGCGGAGACGGAAGAAATCTTCATCCGTCGGATTGACCAGCGCCGCGAGGCTGTCTTCCACCTGTTTCAAGACCGGGCGAAAGCGCTCGAAATTGTCCTGGATGGTTTTGGCGTCCAAAGGCGCCGCCGGCGCGACCACGGGCGCCGCCACCTGGGCCGGGGCCGGAGCCGCCACGGACAGGCCGACGGCAAGGGCGAGGCCGCATACGAGTCTGGAAAGGAACCGGAACCGGCTCATAAAAACTCACCGTGGGTTTGCAATTGATACATCTTGGCGTAGGCGCCGCCGCTCTCGAGCAGATCCTGATGGGTCCCCTCCTCCAGCAGCGCGCCGCGCTCCATCACCAGGATATGGTCGGCGTTCTTGATGGTGGACAGCCGGTGCGCCACCACCAGGGTGGTGCGGTCTTTCATCAGGTTTGACAGCGCTTTCTGCACAAGGCTTTCGGATTCGGAATCTAAGGCGCTGGTCGCTTCGTCGAGCAGCAGGATGGGGGCGTCACGCAGGAAGGCCCGGGCGATGGACACACGTTGCCGTTCGCCGCCGGACAGGCGTCCGCCGCCGACCCCGACGCGGGTGTCGTATCCGTTCTGAAGGCCGCAGATGAACTCATGTGCGGCGGCGGCTTTGGCGGCGGCGATAATCTCCTCCTCGGTGGCGCCCTCGCGGCCGAAGGCGATATTGGCGCGAACGGTGTCATCAAACAACATAACGTCCTGGGTCACGATGGCAACGGCCTGGCGCAAAGAATGCAGCGTCACCTCGCGGATGTCCTGGCCGTCGATGCGCACCGCGCCGGTTTCCACATCATAGAGCCGCGCCACCAGCGCCAGAACCGTGGATTTCCCCGAGCCGGAATGGCCGACCAGCGCGGTGGTCCTGCCTTTTTCCGCCCGGAAGCAGATGCCCTCCAACGCCCGGTTGTCTTCGTCCTTGCGATAGCGGAAATGGACATTGTCAAACTCGACTTCGCCGCCTCTCAGGTGCAGCGGCTTGGCGTCGGGAGCCTCGAGAATGGTCGGCAGTTCGTCGATGGTGGCGTAGAAGCGCTGCACCGCCGACATCGCCTCCTGCAGCGCGGCGTGGAGATTGCCGAGCACCCGCACCGGCTGGGCCGCCAGCAGCAGCGCCGTGATAAAGCCGCTGAATTCGCCGATGGTCGAATGACCGTTGACAATGCGCACGCCGATGAAGACGAAGGCTGTGGCCACCGCCAAACCGGCGCCGATTTCCATCAGCGGGTCCAGCCGCCCTTTGGCGTTGGCGCTCTTGATGCGCAAGTCACGGATTTCCTCGAAGGACTCCCGCGCCTTGTCCTTCAGATAGCCTTCCAGCTCATAGGTTTTGGCGACTTTGGCGCCCGCCAGGCTCTCGGAGACCATACCGGCCATGAGGCCGGTCTGTTCCTGGGTGATGGTGGCGACGCGCCGCAGCCGGCGGCCGAGCTTGTTCACCGGATAGGCAATGACGGGAATGACAACGGCGGCGATGAGAGTGAGAACCCAGTCAAACCAAATCATCACCGCCACCAGAGCGAGAGCCGAGAGCGTCTCGCGCACGAGCACCGTGGAAAGGCGTGTCAACGCCTCGCGGATGAAGCCGAAATCGGTGGTGAATCTCTG
>JAISTL010000296.1 GCA_031272615.1 Methylobacteriaceae bacterium
GGAACGGGGAGCCGGAACGGACATGGATTTTGCCTCCAGAAGAACACGCGGCGCGGCGCGCCGACACCGCTAGTAAACCAGATTCGCCGTAATGAAAATAGCGCCGGATTAAAAAAAGACGGGCAATTCCTTTTGCCCCTCCGGCGGGCAACCGGTTACTCGTCCTTGAACACCCGCTCGTTCTTCTCGTGGCGCTCCTGGGCTTCCAGCGACAGCGTCGCAATGGGGCGGGCTTCCAGGCGTTTCAGGGAAATCGGCTCTCCGGTTTCTTCGCAATAGCCGTAGGTGCCGTCCTGAATGCGGGAGAGCGCCGCGTCGATCTTGGCGATGAGCTTGCGCTGCCGGTCCCGGGCTCTCAGTTCGATGGCGCGGCCGGTTTCCGAGGTGGCGCGATCGGCGAGGTCAGGGTGGTTGGCGCTTTCGTTCTGCAGGTTTTCAAGGGTGCCCTGGGCTTCGACAAGCAGTTCCTGCTTCCAGTTCAAAAGCTTGATACGGAAATACTCCCGTTGCTTCTCGTTCATGAAGGGCTCGTCGTCACCCGGCCGGTAATCATCAGGAATCGTTATTTTATTCAGCATGTTCGTTGTGTTCCCTGTTGTAACGCAGATACCGCATACAATAACCAAACCATCCCGCGACCGTGTGGAGCCACAGCCGGCTTGCCGCTATAGCCTCAAAGGGCGACAATGACAATCCCGTTGTCACGAAATTTCACTCTTTCCACGAATCCGGCGGGTCGCCGGAAAACCGCCCTGCATTCTTTCTCTCATGAGGCGCGACAAATCCCGAATTATCCGTTATACACCCCGGCGCAGCACGTTCCCGCGGAGTCCCCATGATGAGGTCGGTCCATTGTCCCTGTTGAACAACTTCGGTTACAGCACCGCCCTCGCCGCGCAAACCCTGTGGGACAGCTCCAGGCGCCTGGTCTATCCGGGCCTGCGGCTGGGCATCACCGGTTTGTCGCGCTCGGGCAAAACGGTGTTCACCACCGCGCTCATTCACAACCTGATGCACCACGGCGACCTTCCCGCCTTCCACGCCACGGCGAAAAACACCATCCGCCGGGTGCGTCTGGCGCCGCAACCCCATGTGACCATCCCGCGCTTTCCCTTTGAAGACCACCTCAACACCCTGTGCCGCACCCGCATGTGGCCGCCCTCGACCAACCGCATCAGTGAAATCCGGCTGGAAATCGAATATGAAAACGCCTCCGGCTGGTCCCTCAACCCCGGATATCTCGCCGTCGACATTGTCGATTATCCCGGCGAATGGCTGCTGGACCTCACCCTGCTGGAAAAGGACTACCGGGCGTGGTCGTTCGATGTGATGGAAGCGGCGCGTCTGCCGGCGCGCCAACGCTTGGCCGCGCCGTGGCTCAAGGCCGTCGCCGCCGTTCTGCCGCGCGACCCGGCCGACGAAGCCAGGGCGGCGGAGCTCTGCGAGCTGTTCAAGCAGTATCTCATGCGCCTCAGGGACGGGCCCGAATCCGTGGCCACCACGCCGCCCGGGCGGTTTCTCATGCCCGGCGACCTGGCGGGCTCCCCGGCCCTCACCTTTTTCCCGATGGACCTCAACAGCGATGAACCGGTGGCGGAGTCGTCCTTCGCCGCCCTGATGCAGAAACGGTTTGACGCCTACAAGGACCACGTGGTCAAGCCCTTTTTCCGGGACCACTTCCAGCGCGTCGACCGCCAGATTGTTCTGGTGGACGTACTGGCGGCGCTGGACGGCGGACCGACGGCGCTGGCGGAACTGGAAGCGGCGCTGGACAACGTTCTGCTGGCCTTCCGCATCGGCCGGCGCTCGCTGTTTTCCACCCTGTTCTCGCCCCGCGCCGACAAGGTGCTGTTTGCCGCCACCAAGGCCGACCATCTCCACCATGAAAGCCACAACCGCCTCAACGCCGTGCTGCGCCTGCTGGTGCACCGCGCCATCCGCCGCGGCGAGGCCTCCGGCGCCGGCATCGGCACCCTGGCGCTGGCCTCGGTGCGCGCCACCAGCGAGAAAATCGTCACCGACGGCGGCGAGGTTCTCAAAGCCGTCGCCGGCGTGCCGGAAGCGGGCGAACAGGTGGGCGACCGGCTGTTTGACGGCGAGACCGAGGCGGTGATCTTCCCCGGCGACCTGCCGGAACGGCCGGAGACTGTTTTCAGCGGCGCCGTTCCGCCCGGTTCGCTGCGCTTCCCGCGGTTCCGCCCGCCGGCCATGCCGCCGGACCTGCCCGTCAACGCCTGGGTTCCGCCCAATATCCGGCTTGACCGCGCCCTTGAATTTCTCATCGGAGACTATCTGGCATGACGCGCTCCCCCCGCTCCTTTGTCTACCCACTGGACTCCGCCGCCGGCACCGCGAGCGGCGGCGGCAAAGTGCTGGAACTCGCCGAAGTGAAGAGTGAAGACGAACCCGAAGGCGACTTCACCGCCGACGCTCCCGCCGCCCCGCCGCAAAAGCGCAAATCCTGGTGGAGCACGGTATTTTTCGCCGCGCTGGGGGCGTTGCTGTCCATGGCCTTCGCCCTGTGGCTCGACGACCTGGTGCGCCGCCTGTTCAGCCTGAATACGACGTTGGGTTTCGTTGCCGCGGCGATGGTGGTGCTGATGCTGGTTGCGTTCCTGTTTCTGGTGGGGCGTGAGATTGCCGGAATCCTCTGGGAGAGGAAAATCGCCGACCTGCGCCGGCGCGCCACCGAAGCCGCTGCCGTCAACAACGGCCGCGAAGCGCTGAGAGTCGTCAACGAACTGGCGGCCCTCTACGCCCCCGACCGATCGGCTGAACAAAAACGCCTGCTGCAAAGCCTGCGCGAAGACATCCTTGACGCCGACGACCGGTTGGCGGTCGCCGAACGGGAATTCCTCGCCCCCCTGGACGGTGAGGCCAAAAGCCTCATCGCCGCGTCGGCCCGCCGCGTGTCGCTGCTCACCGCGCTGAGCCCGCGGGCGATTCTCGATGTCCTCATCGTCTTGTTCGTCATCATCCGTCTGCTGCGGCGGATTTCGGCGCTCTACGGCGGACGCCCCGGCATCCTGGGCCTGCTGCGGCTGCTGCGCCACGCCTTCGCCCATCTCGCCGTCACCGCCGGAATCGCTGTAGGTGACAACATTGCCCACGGCGTGCTCGGCGCGGGCCTGGCGGCGCGGCTGTCCTCGCGGCTCGGCGAGGGCGTGCTCAACGGCTTCATGACCATCCGCTTCGGCATTGCCGCCGTCGATATCTGCCGGCCGCTGCCGTTTCTCCGCTCCGGCGCGCCGCGCTTTTCCGACATCGCCGCCGGGCTGCTGTCCACCTCCCCGCCGTCCGACGAAAAAACCGAATGACGGATACCCGACCGCAAATCCCACTTTCCGTAACATAAAATTTTGCTTTTTGTTCGCGGCGCACTTCCGCCGGATATTCGCCGCCGTCGGTTAACATATTGAAAATACATAATACCGGGTTGGAACGTGCCTGTGGATAACTACATATTTTGTTCTTGACAGTGCAGCATCGATCGTGGTACAAAACGGTAATGTCAAAAGTGTGGCCAAGCAGTCCGCCGCGGGCGTGAGCGAAGCACTCCGGCCACATACCCCACCGGTCGACATGTCGCACCGGCGCCGCCGTCATTGCGAGCGAAGCGAAGCAATCCAGTGGACAAGGGTGGACGAATCCGCCGCTTCATCGTTTGACTTGTTGCACCGCCGGCGCCGCCGTCATTGCGAGCGAAGCGAAGCAATCCAGATGATGTGGACAGCCTCCCCTCGCGATGAGCGAGTCGCAGCTTGAAGCAAGCTGTGATAAGGCCAGAGAGCGACACGCCAAGATTTCAGGATCGACCGCGTGCCGTTTTTCCACCAACAGGCTTAAAGGAGGCCGCCATGAAAGAGATTACCACAATCGGGTTAGATATAGCCAAACATTTTTTCCAGGTTTATGGAGTTGATGCGGACGGTGAGTGTGTTTTGAACCGTAAGCTGAAGCGCAAAGACGTTTTGGAGTTTTTCATGCACCAGAGCACATGCCTGGT
>JAISTL010000313.1 GCA_031272615.1 Methylobacteriaceae bacterium
GTTTTTTCAGGGCATGAAAACCTACATTTACGAGGTTTATGAGCAGCTGCACCGCATTCCGGCCAACCTCGTCATCCCGGTGGGCAACGGCACGCTGTATTTCGGCGCGATCTTCGCCCTGGAGGAATTGCTGGCAAGCGGCGTCATCGACACAATGCCGCAAATCATCGCCGTCCAGAGCGAACACTGCGACCCGTTGTTGCGCGCCGCCGAAACCGGAGCGTCGAGCCCGGTTCAACTCACTCCCACCCCCACCCTGGCGGAGGGCATCGCCATCGGCAGGCCGATGCGCGGCGAGGAAATCCTGCGGCTTGCGAAAAAACACGGCGTGCGCTTCATCCACGCCCCGGAAGACGGAATCATACCGGCGCGGGCGGACCTGGCGGCCAAAGGGATATACGCCGAGCATACGGCGGCGGCGAACTACGCGGCCTATCGAAGATACTGCACAGTATACGGGGAAACGGAGGATTGCCTCATCGTCATGTGCGGCGCCGGGCTGAAATCCGACCATTAGAGCGTCATTTTACGCAAAAAAGGGCCGGAGGGGCTGAAAGAGCGCCCCCGACCCGATAATACCCGAAGAAAGGCCCAACCGGCGGATCAGAAAACCTTCGGCGGTTCCTTGAACTGGGCCAAGCCGAGAATATGGCTCTCAATCGCGTCCTTCTGCTCCGGAGCCTGGTCGCCCTTGATCACCTTTTCGGGCTGCTGCGGATCACCGTATCTCACGATCCACTCCCAAGCGGAACCGTCCGTCACGCCGACGGTGTTGTCATCCTTCCATTCTCCCACCTTGAGTTCGTTCTCGAGGTACGCGAAGAAAGCCTCGCATACGGCTTCGTCGATTTCATAGGTGGTGGATTCTTTCAAGGTTTCACCGTGCTTGGTGTAGGTCTCCTGCGTTACCGTGCGGCTTTCGCGGTCAATGTCGAGACGCTGACGGGAGACATCCTCATCGGTAACCTGTCCGTTGTTGCGCCAATCGGTGACAAGCGAGACAATAACGGCCTTGCCGTCTTCCGGATTGGCGGCCGTTGCCGGGAAAATTCCCGCCAGGACGACAAGACCCAGAGCGGACAACACTGCGCAAATAGTTTTTTTCATGGCTTTCATACCTTTTTCGTCTGTCGGTTGATTGCGGCCGGAAAATCGTCTCGCCGTACTCTTGGAACCACGCCAGGCTCAAGCGTGCCCTGCCGTTTGACGAACGACCCATCCTCCCGTTGTATATAGCTTTTTTTCCGGCGTCTGTACACAACGACGCGTGTCAAACCCCCGGTTTTCTTGCGCGGCGGTTAAAAGCCGCGGTTAAAAACGGCGGTTAATTTCCGTTGTTTCCAACGTGTGCAACGTTTCTCGCGTTGTTCCCACGGTTGCGAATCATCCCCCGGCGCTTCCTCTGCCGGGAGAGTTCGCCGCCCTAAACCGCGAACCGGAAATGCAGCACATCGCCGTCCTGAACGATGTAATCCTTGCCTTCCAGGCGCAGCTTGCCGGCATCCCGCGCCCCGGCCTCGCCCTTCAACGCCACATAATCGTCGTAGGCGATGGTTTCGGCACGGATAAAGCCTTTTTCGAAATCGGTGTGGATGACGCCCGCCGCCGCCGGCGCCCGGGTGCCGCGGGTGATGGTCCAGGCCTTGCTTTCCTTGGGCCCGGCGGTGAAAAAGGTGATGAGCCCCAAAAGCTCATAACCGGCGCGAATCACCCGGTTCAACCCCGGCTCCCGCAACCCCACGGCCTCCAGATAATCCGTCTGTTCGTCCGGCGGCAGCACGGCGATTTCGCTTTCGATTTTCGCCGAGATGATCACCGCCCGCGAGCCCTGGCTTTCAGCCAGAGCCGACACCTTTCCGGAGAACGCGTTACCCTTGTCGGCCGATGCTTCCCCGACATTGCAGACATAGAGAACCGGCTTGGCCGACAGCAGGCCGAGCATGGTGAACGCCTTTTCCTCCTCGGGTTTCCTCTCGACAAGGCGGGCCGGGCGCCCGTCTTTCAAAAGAGCGAGGGCGCGCACCACCAGGTCCAGGGTTTCCCTCGCCTCCTTGTCGTTGCCCTTGGCTTTCTTTTCCAGGGACACGAAGCGGCGTTCCATGCTCTCGAGATCGGCCAGCATCAGTTCCGTTTCGACGGTTTCGATGTCGGCGAGCGGGTCGATGCGTCCTTCGACATGGGTGACGTCGCCGTCCTCGAAGCAGCGCACCACATGGGCGATGGCGTCGGCTTCACGGATGTTGGCGAGAAACTGGTTGCCCAGGCCTTCCCCCTTCGAGGCGCCCTTGACGAGACCGGCGATGTCGACAAAGGTCAGGCGGGTCGGCACGATTTGCGCGGACTTGGCGATTTCCGCCAGAATATCGAGGCGCGGGTCGGGAACCGCGACTTCGCCGACATTGGGCTCGATGGTGCAGAACGGAAAGTTGGCGGCCTGCGCCGCCGCCGTCTGGGTCAGCGCATTGAAGAGCGTTGATTTTCCGACATTCGGCAACCCGACAATTCCACATTTGAACCCCATGATCCCGTCACTCCCCCTTGTTGATAAGCCCCCTGAGCCAACCCCGCCTTCATGTCACGTATCGGATTTCGGCAGCAGCACCGCCTGTTTTTCCACCTGCCACCCTTCCGCTTCCATTGCCAGATGCACCTTGTTCTGGAACGACGCTTCCCTGCCGGCAACCAGCAGGTCCGCCGCGTCGGCGCAGAACCGGGTGATGTCTTCCACCCATTCCCGTTCGCCTTTCGTGAAATCCCCCAAAACATAGTAGGTCACCGCGTTGCGGTCCACCGGATGGCCGATGCCCAGCCGCACCCGCCGGAACCCGCTGCCGCACTGGGCGGTGATGGAGCGCAGGCCGTTGTGACCGGCAGTGCCGCCGCCGGTTTTGACGCGCATCTTGCCCGGCGGCAAATCCAGTTCGTCATAGAACACCGTGACATCGTTCAAGGGAATCTTGAAGAAATTCTGCGCCTCCGCCACCGAATGCCCGGATTCGTTCATATAGGTTTGCGGCTTGAGCAGCAAAACCTTTTCGTCACCAATGACGGCATCCGCCGTTTCGCCGTGGAACCGCCGGCGCCAGGGCGACGCGTTCCAGCGCCGGGCAACGGCGTCGACGCACATAAAACCGATATTGTGGCGGTTATGGGCGTAACGGGAACCGGGATTGCCTAATCCGACGATCAGCTGCATGGCACATCAAACGACCTGACAGGGAGCGCGGGCGATTCCGGAACGACAGCCGGAAAGCGGCAACAAAAAAAGGCCCCTCGCCTCGGCCCGCGCGGCCGGACAAGGGGCGTGATGAAACGGTGACACGAAACCCATCGAACTCAGGATTTCGCCGGAGTCTCGGCGGCGGGCTCCGAGGAAGCCTCGGCGGCCTGCGCGGCGCCCTCGGCTGCCTCTTCCTGCACGCCGATGATCGTGACGATGGTGGGGTTTTCGTTCCAGGCCGGGCGCGCGCCTTCCGGCAGGGCAATGTCATTGAGGTGAATGGTGTCGCCGAAATCAAGTTCGGCCACCGACACATCGATATGCTCCGGAATGGCGTTGGTCGGCACATAGAGCTCAACCGAATGCTCAACGAACTGGATGGTGCCGCCGCGCTTGACGCCGGGGCATTTATCCTGGTCGATGATATGGAACGGAACGGTGACTTTGATTTCCTGACCCTGGGATATCCGCAGGAAATCCACATGAAGGATGGAGTCTTTCACCGGGTCCAACTGGAAATTGCGGGGAATGACCTGAATGGTCTCACCGTCGACATCGATGTCGAAGATGGTGGTCAGAAAATGGCCGGCATGGATGGTAACGGTGATTTCCTTGCCGTCCAGAGAAATGGATTTAGCGGGTTCGTTGCCGCCGTAGATCACGGCGGGCACGCGCCCCTGGCGACGAATGGCCCGAGCGACCCCCTTGCCGGCCCGGTCACGCGCTTGGGCTTTCAATTGCTTAGCAGCACTCATTATCAGGCGTCCTTGTAACAGGTAAATTATCGGTTAAAAGATGAACGTGCCCCGCCTCCAAGGGTGTCAAACAGGCACGGAGGGCTTCCCTATACCCTTGAAAAAATAATTCCGCAACACGCTTTTCAAAAGAAATCATCGACATCGTCATTTTTAAGCGCCCGAGCCGGCGAAACCGGGTTCCAACGTTTTTTCGGGGCATTCAGCGGACATGTCAGCCCCTCCCCGATACGGGAGTGCGTAAAACGGTCTGGACTGATTGGTTGGTTGGTAGCGGGAGAGGGACTTGAACCCCCGACACGCGGATTATGATTCCGCTGCTCTAACCAACTGAGCTACCCCGCCACAAGTCGGGCTGATATAGTCGCCTCGTGCCTGTGTTGTCAAGCGTTTCCCCGACAAATTCGCGGAAAAGGGCGATATCGGAGTAATACCAGCCCATGGACCGTCTTTATATCGCCGGTTTCTCGCCGGGCACGGCGCCGGCCGTTTACGCGGCGACCGGCGGAGCAGGCGGAAAGGGCGGGATGGACTGGATTGCTTCGCTTCGCTCGCAATGACGCGGCGCCGGCGGTGCGACACGTCGGCCAGTGGAGTGGGCGGATTCGTCCACCGTGTCCACCCGGTCCACCGTATCCACCAAGTCCACCAAAAACGCTTATTATCGTATAACGGCTGTCTTTTTGCTTGAAGGACTCACGCGCCGGCGGTACCGGACGCGAAAATGCGTTTCATTCAACATCGGAGCGGCTGACATGCCCACAGACCTCAAGCCCGTGCGGCGGGCGCTGATTTCGGTTTCCGACAAGACCGGCCTTGTCGACTTCGCCGCGGCTCTGGCCCGGCGGAACATCGCGCTCATTTCCACCGGCGGCACCGCGGCGGCGCTGAAGCAGGCGAACCTCGCGGTGAGCGACGTGTCTGAGGTCACCGGCTTTCCCGAAATCATGGACGGGCGGGTGAAAACCCTGCATCCCAAGGTGCATGGCGGCCTGCTCGGCATTGACGACAACCCGGCGCACCAGGCGGCCATGACGGCCCACGGCATTGACAAGATTGACCTTCTCGTCGTCAATCTCTACCCGTTCGAGCAAACCCTGCTGGCG
>JAISTL010000344.1 GCA_031272615.1 Methylobacteriaceae bacterium
GGATTGCGCCCTGGATGAAACGCCGCACAACCGGCTGGAGGAGCGGGAAACTCCGCCGCAACACGAAGCGCGGGCGACGATTCCCGCGGCGGCCCGTATGCCTGCGCCGCGACCGGCGGCGGTTCCGCCCCCGCCGTTCGGGCCGCCTGTCGGGCTGCCGGCGCCGCCGCGGGTGCTGCCGGCGGAGGCCATCACCTCGCCGGAGCAGGCGGCCGGCGATGCGCGGCTCAAGGCGGCGAAGGCCTCCAGCCTGGAGGAACTCCGGACCATCATGGAGGCGTTCAACGGCTGCGCCCTGAAGGCCAGCGCCAGCCGCCTGGTGTTTGCCGACGGCAACCCGGAGGCCGACGTGATGCTGGTGGGTGAAGCGCCGGGGGGCGAGGAAGACCGGCTCGGCAAACCGTTTGTCGGGCGTTCGGGCATGCTGCTGGACCGGATGCTGGCAGCCATCGGGCTCAACCGCACCTCGGCCTATATCACCAACATCGTTCCGTGGCGGCCGCCGGGAAACCGCACGCCGACTCCGGCGGAAACGGCGATTTGCAAGCCGTTCATCGTGCGGCACATCGAGCTGGCGGCGCCGAAGGTGCTGGTGACGCTGGGCAAGCCGGCCACCCAGACGCTGCTGGAGATCGATACCGGCATTCTGACGGCGCGGGGCAAGTGGTACACCTATACCGGCGGCGGGGCGTCCATCCGGGCGCTGGCGACCCTGCATCCGGCCTATCTGCTGCGCCAGCCGATCAGCAAGCGGCTCGCGTGGCAGGATATGCGGTTGCTGGCGGCGGAACTGGAGCGGGTGAAATAAATTTGCGGACGGGGCTGAAAAAGGACACAATACTTCCTATATAAATCGACATGTTTCATTCTCAACCATTCAGGGATGGTAACGATGCGCTGGGATCAATTTCGTAAATCGGACAACGTGGAAGACCGCCGCAGCGGCGGGCGGATGGTGAGGCGGGGTGGCCTCGGCATGGGAACCATCATGGTTCTCGGCATTGCCGGCTATATGCTCGGCATTGACCCGCAGCTCCTCATTTCGGGCGCCGAGCTGCTGTCGGGCGGCGGCGGCGGTACGGTGCAGACCACCGGAACCCAGGGCACTCCCGACGACGAACTGGGCCGTTTCGCCGGCAAAATCCTCGGCAACACCGAGGATGTGTGGACCCGGGAATTCCAGACCCAGCTGAACGCCAAATACACGCCGCCGGGCATGGTGCTGTTCTCCGGCTCGACCAGCTCCGGCTGCGGCTTTGCCGAATCCGCCATGGGGCCGTTCTATTGCCCCACCGACCAGAAGGTTTACGTCGACCTCTCGTTCTTCGAGCAGATGCGCCGGCAGTTCGGTGCCGGGGGTGATTTCGCCTATGCCTATGTGATTGCCCATGAAGTCGGCCACCATGTGGAAAACCAGATCGGCCTGTTGAGCCAGGTCAACCAGCAGCGGCGGGTGTCCGGCGAAGCCGAATCCAACCGCCTGTCGGTGCGTATCGAGCTGATGGCGGACTGCCTTGCCGGCGTGTGGGCGTATCACTCCAACCAAAACTACCGTTCGCTGGAGCAGGGCGATATCGAGGAGGCGCTGCAGGCGGCGCAGGCCATCGGCGACGATATGCTGCAGAAAAAGGCGCGGGGTTACGCCGTGCCGGATTCCTTCACCCACGGCACGTCGCAGCAGCGTATGCAGTGGCTCAGCACCGGCCTGAAAGACGGTAAAATCGAATCCTGCAACACGTTCCAGTGAAGGGCGGGACGATGTCAACGACCAATCGGGCGGGGTGTGCTCCGCCCGAAATGATTCTGCTGTCCGGTTGGAAGTGTTTTTCAACTGAGTGACGAGAGTTCGGCAACCGGAATTTGCGCCGCGGGGTTGTCCGGGTTGTGCCGGGTTTTGGTCGCCATCCCTTCAGACTCCAGTCAGAACAAGGCGATGGTAGTTCATTCACGTCAATAATCTTTCGATATTGCCTATACAGGATGAGCGAGCGCATCCGGAAAACTACTTGTTGACTCTTGGTATAAGAGTGGTATACCATTGGGATATCGAGCGAAGGGGTTGTGCCTTATGCAGAAACAGAGCGTCTATGTCATTGATCAAATTCGGAAAAAGATTCTTGATGGTGAGCTGGAGCCGGGATATCCGATTTCCGAGCGCGTGTTGAGCTCTTCGCTTGGGACGAGTCGGGTTCCGGTACGGGAAGCATTCATTCATCTGGAAGACAAGGGGCTGATTCGGCTCATCAGCGGGCGGGGCGCGTTTGTCAGAGTTTTTTCGTTCAACGAAATCCGTGAGCTTTATGAAGTTCGTGGAAGTCTTGAAGGACAAGCCGCGTCAAGCGCAGCAAAATGGGCGCCAAAAGAGGAATTTCGCGAATGCCGCAAGCAGTTCGTAGATTGCCTTGCCCGGAAGGAAACCATCACTTCTCAAGAGTTACAGTCGTTGAACAGCCAGTTCCACGACCTCGTCGGCAGGTTGTGCAACAACAACCTGTTGTCGACGTTGCTTTCCAATATTCATGACCAGGTGGTCCTAGTTCGCGCACAAACATATAAACGTTTTTCCACCGACGTTCATGTCGGCGGCATGACGGAACATGTCGCGATTCTCGACGCAATTATCGATGGTGACGGGCCGTCAGCGGAACGCCTGATGCGCCAACACATCGGCGCTTGGTTTGAACGCCAGATTTCCTATGTCAACTGAACCCTTGCGGTGCCGGGTGCCGCTAACGCGCCAAAGGTGAGGATAAAATGAAAATAACCGATGTTGAGGCTGTCAGGATGCTGGTTCCGTTGGAACAGG
>JAISTL010000025.1 GCA_031272615.1 Methylobacteriaceae bacterium
TTCCAGGTCAATAAACTGCCGGCGAAGGAGTTCGATCTGTTTCGTATTGGAATGGTTAGCTTCGAGAAAATCACCCAATGTGTCGCCTTCCACCCAATCCATTTTTACGATAGGATAACGGCCGCCATTCACCAAAATCCCAGCCGGCAAATAGTCGCAGCCGACAAAGTAACTCCCTCCTGCGGCGCGCAACCCCATGGTCACGTGCTTGTAACGAGCTTCAACGCCCTTTGCTTCCATCCGAAAACAGCGGACAGCATACTTCTTTCCCTGTGCCTTTGCCGTGTATGTGAGGGCAAATCCTCCACTGATGGCGAGGGGAAGACCAAAGCTGTTTGTAGTAAATTTCGCCTCACGCAAAAGAGAATCACTGAACGCGATTTTCGGATTTTGAACCGCGTCATTATACTGATCCATTGCCGGATATGCACACACTGTCAGCTCCTATCCGATGATGACAAGGGTAGTATCATCCCTCCGCATGTCCGATGATGACAAGGGTAGTATCATCCCTCCGCATGGTACCTTCAGCACGAGCTTGTTCGACCATATCGACGAAGTCATCTTTACGGTTAAGGTTTCGCAATTTCTCCATTCGTGCGCTTTTGTCAGCCAGGAGCCATGCACCAAGAGCATCCGTCATGCAGTAGAGCTTGGACTTATTGACCAGATACACCTTCGGTTCCTTATGAATTTTAGCGAAAACCTCCGTATTTCTGTCCTGAATCGTTGAAAGCAGAAGAGGGTTTTCGCGGAACTGTTCTGATTCAGTGTACGGTAACGTTTTTAGGATTTTTGAACCGTTATCCAACACCACAAAAGAGTCCCCGACTACAATAATTGATGCTTTGTTGCCTTGTATTTTCACGCCAAGGAGCGTTGCGAAGCTGCCCCTGTCAAAAGCCGCCTGCGCGCTCCATGACATTTCGTTCCTATCAAAGTCTTTGTTGTACTCAGCAATGGCCTTTGCCAGCCACACTTTATCAACGCACCGGTTTTGGACGAATTGTTTTACCAAAATACGCGCCCACCGACGCGATGCGAAGGATTCCGACGCGCCATCGCTTACGGCAATGTATTTGATGCCTCTTTTTCTTGTTTTTGTTTTTACGGCATCTTCGTTGAGATGGGACTCGGCAGCTTGCTTTCCCATAGTCCAATTGTGCAGAATAATGCGCATAATGTCACCGTAAATTGCTTGGGCGAGTGCCTATGTCGAAGAAGTCCACAATGGCTTCGTAACCCGCTTTGTACCCGAAAAACCGGGACGTGCTGTCGACGGACGTGTACCCTCTCTCGCGCGCAATGGGGACGAGGTGCTCCGGAAAAAGGCTGGACATGTGAAACAGCAAACGACCGTATGTGTCGAGGCTGTTTTCCGACGACGGAAAAACGACCGGTTGGCCCTCGGCGGTTGAAATATGCAAGTTGAACAGAAGGCATTCACCGTCGCCGGTTGACAGCTTTTTCATAGCGTCTGCTATTTCCGATGGATCGCCATCGGTTGAAACGCCATCGGTTACGTGAATGATAGTGAGCGGGTAGGATGTCGGGTGCGCATCGCACCATTCCGTAACAACCTCCGCCCCGAAGGCCATGGCCGCTCTCATCGGCGTATTTCCCGAACTTGTCGGGTCAAACCACACCGGAAACTTGGTTTTCTGCTCTACCAATCCGCCGGCGCCATCGGGCACGCGTTTAATACGCTCTTCAATCCGCAAGGGATTGGCTTCAATATCGGACAACGAAAACAAAATCTTTCCGTTCAGAGCCCCCGCCAATCCCGACTGAACCGTATTTCCATAAGCAATCACGCCGACATCAAAATAGTTTCTAACGCCATCAGAGCGTGTGCACCGAATAATGAGCTGATAAAGTGTCTTGTTCAAAACATCCGCGACAAATTGCGCCTTCGTCTGTTCTGTCGCCATCATTTCAGACATCGATC
Organism: Methylobacteriaceae bacterium; assembly: GCA_031272615.1. Lineage (GTDB taxonomy): Bacteria > Pseudomonadota > Alphaproteobacteria > Rhizobiales > Beijerinckiaceae > Hohaiivirga. Next base: position 1,949 of record JAISTL010000025.1, read on the forward strand.
CGGATTGATCGATGACGAAAAGAAAGGCCGATGGATTGAGCCTACTGATTTCCGCCGTATACATAGTGTTCCTCCTGTTTGTGACATCTTGCCGCACGTATTTCTAGAACCTTGACCCGCATTCCCTCACCTCGCTGAAATCCTTGCATCACAGAGCATTGCGATGTCAGCCCCTGCATCTGCGGCGTGGATGGTCATTTCCGCTGCCGGGTTTTCTCGATGCCTTGCTGTTTCTCCGCTTCGGCGGCCAAATCGGACCACTTGTCCGCTTCGGCTTTATCCTTCGGGACGCCATCTCCCATGTGGTACTTCCGGGCCAACGCCCACATCGCTTTGGCGTGGCCCTGCTCCGCCGCCAGCCTGTACCACTTCACCGCCTCTGCATCGTCATGGACAGCGCGAAGCCCGCGCTCATACATCACGGCCAACTCATAGTGCGCGTGCGCTCCGGTATAACCCTGCTCCGCTGACCTTTTGAACCACTCCCCGGCGCCGGTTTTGTCCCTCGGCACGCCGACCCCGAAGAACAACATGTTGGCCACCATGAACTGCGCGCGGGCGTGATTGTGTTCTCCGGCCATTTCCAGCCAATAAAACGCTGCCCTGGCGTCCGGAAACACATCTTTGCCGATATAGTAGCGACATCCCGCTTCGACCTGGGCATCGATATCTCCCCGGCCCGCATGTTCAAGCAGCCGGGCCATTCCAGCACTTCTCACATCCGCATCGCTACCATAGGGATATACTCTCAACACGGCATTGAGAGCAATGGGTTCCCGATGATAACTGTGCGCTCCGGCGCCATAAGGGAGAGCACCGCACAGCAGATCGCGCATTGTGGCCAAAACGCCCGCATCCGGCGTAAACCCGATAAGCCGGAGGTCCCGGGTGTTCCGAACCGAAGCGGTCTCCGCTCCGGCCGGTTTCGCCGGGCCCCTGTGCCCAACCGCAAATGCCGCCCAGGCGAGGGCGCAGATCGAGACACAGACAGGGAGAATCATACGTTTCATGGGGAGTGTCCTTGCGGGTCCTGCTGTCGGATGGGAGTGTGACACGGCGTTTCCCCGAAACTCCGATATCCGTTGGGATGGACGGCGGGGGCCGGTTCCGCGGCCCGGGAAAACGGAATACCCTGTGCGGGAAATCCCGGCCGGTGAACGGCGCCCCACACACGCGTCGTTCACCGGCGGTCTTCGCCCCCACTCAGTATTTGATGACCATTCCCGCGCGGCCGGAGACGACATAGGAGTCTCCGAATTCCCGCAGGCTGGTTTTCGGGTCCGCCTCGACAAAGACGCGGTATATGCCGTCGCTCCAGTCATGGGAGACGCCGAAGCTGACGCCGCCCCACAGCGGATCGTCGCGGTTTTCGAGGTCGGTGCCTTCAAGGTTCAGCTTGGTGCCGTCCCGGAACTCATAGTAGAGGTTGGGGATGGCGTAGAGCCGGGTGTTCGCCGTGCCGCCCCGGGCGTCCACCGACGTGGTGTGGTATTCGACGGCCATGCCGAGCCGGCCCTTGAGCGAGGTGGCCCGGGCAACGGTGTAGAGGTTGTTGTAGCGGTCCCGGAAGCTGTCCATGTCCACCGAGCCGTAGGTCAGCTGCACCTGGGGCGTCATCGCCCATTCGGAGTTGAGCTTGATCTCGTGCCCGCCCTCGATGGAGAGGGCATAACCGAAGGCGTCATTGCCCTTGACCAGGGTGCCGAGGAGATCGGAGGAGAGGTCGGTGTCAAACCACACCGCTTTGGCCTGGGCGTCGATATAGGTGGTCTCGTTGAACCAGGTCAGCGTCGCGCCCACGCCATACCGGCGGCTGTCGATATCGCCGTTGCTGTGAACCGATTTCACGCGCATGGCATCGATGCCGTAGAACACGTTGATACCGGCAAGCAGGGTGCTGTCGTCCATTCCCGGCAGGGCGGCGTCGAAGCCCGACTTGAGTTCCCAATCGTTGCCCATGGTCGAGGCGTCGGTGGTGGAATTGCGGGCGTGCAGCGAACTGTGGGCTGCCGCCGTCTCGGCCCAGAAATAGGCGCGGGTCGGCTCGGCGGTTTCCGGCGGCGGCGCCACCACCGGCATGTCGGCGGCAACCGACACGGGCAGATAGCGCATCATGCCGATGGGCAGCATGTTCAGCGCCCGGAAGTCGCCGTAGTGGCCGCCGATGCGCTGGCGGAAGGTGTCCACCACGACGGTGGAGTTCACCAGCCGGCGGGCATAACTCTCGGAAACCGGCGCGTTGGCCTGGTAGAGCGGCGTGCTGCTGCTACTACTGCCGGCGGAGGACCCGCGGGAACCGGCGCCGACCGGCGACTTGCCCGCGCTTGGCGCCTCGGAGTGAAGATACCAGTTGTTGTCGGGGTGAACCAAGGTATAGGCATAGGCCCCGGCCACCACCGCCTGTTCGCCCGACGGGGTGACATAATCGCCCGCAAGCACAAACTCCGCGTCGGAATTCCCGCGCACCTCGATGAGCTCGATGCCGTTGCCGCCGGTAGGCGCGCCGATGCCGCCGCGATTGGTGACATGGATGGTGCCGGTGCCGGAGGTGTCGCCGGTTACCACCAGCCGATCGGTGGGCGATTTCTCGTCGTTGAGCGTGGTGTTGAACCAGAGATGACCATCAAGGGTGGTGTAGTTTTCAACCGTCAGTGTGACCGGAGCGTCGCCCGCGCCGCTGAAGTAAATATGGGAATTGTCGTTGGTGAGACGGGTGAGGTTTGAATCCCCCGGGATCCGCCATTCGGAGCCGTTCGCCAGGGTGAGATCAAAGGTTGACCCTTCCCGGGTGACAGCCGAACCGTTGAAGAAGGAATGATCCGCGGTGATGGTGAGCGCGGCCGGCGGAAGTTTGTCCGGGTCGTCCAAGCCGACATCGAAGGCGATGCCGCCTCCGGCGTTGCTCAGGGTGACGTCGGTGAGGGTGAGGTAAAAGGCGTCGAACTGGTTGGCAATGCCGGTGTGCGACGAGGAAATGTATGAATCGCTGATCGTCGCCTCACCGCGGCCGTTGCCGACGATGCCGGTGGCGGCATCAGTGCCTTCAACGGTGATGGCGGCGCCGGAAATTGTCATGCTGGAGGGGTCGCCGCCTTCGCTCTGGATAAGGAGGCCGCGCGCCGTCTTTCCAATCACCGTCAGCCGACTCTCACCGGCAACCTCGATGGTGGCGCCGTTGTCGGCCTCATAACCGATGGCGGTGCCGTTGTCCGCCCTGACATCAACCGTCGACGTGCCGCCCACCGCAAGGGTTGCCTGCGCGCCCGAGGCGAAATAGCCGACAGCGTTTTTCCCGCCGGTCACGGTGACGCTGGATGTCCCCGTAACCTCCAGGCCGCTCGCCCCCGCGCCCTTGCCGGGCTTGAGGTAATAGCCGTAGGCGTCACCATGGTCCGATGAAACCGAAAGTCTCGACTCATCGGAGATACGGATGGCCGCACCGGTTCCGGTGGCAAAATATCCGGTAGCGCCGGAGTCGCCACGGATCGACAGCTCCGAAGAGCCGGAGACCTCCAGTGTTCCGCCGTCCACATGGTAGCCGTAGGCGGTGCCGCCGGGAAGATATGTCCCGGCCTCATAAAGCCCTTTGTCGACGTCCCAATTCGCCGCGTCCCGTCCGTTTGCCTCCACGTTAAGATGTGTCTCACCTTCAACCGTAATCCGGCCGCCGTCGCTGACGGAATAACCATAAGCGGTGTGTCCCGTGTTGCCTTCGCCAAGCCCGACATAGGCACTGGAAGCACCGGTGAAGGAGAGGATGATTTTGGAACCGGCGCCGGTGGCGCGATAACCGACGGCATCCCCCATGTCGGAATTGATTTCAAGCGCGCCGTCGGAAATGTTGATGGTCATCTGCGCACCGGCTTCAGCATCGTAGCCGACAG
>JAISTL010000071.1 GCA_031272615.1 Methylobacteriaceae bacterium
TCTTTTTACGGCCATAGCGGGCTCCCAGGTTCAAATAAGGACGGGTCAAGAAGCAATATCGAGGATGGGTCGTAACCCCTTCCTTCGCGCAAAAAACAGCGTTGTCAACCGTTCACTGACCAGCTGCCGGAAATGCACCCGCCCTTGAAACCCAGGGAGGGTTTTTCGCTGTTTGCGCGCCTTGTAGAATAGGCGGAGGGGAAAAGTCAACAACAAATGATAATATTATGATTATATAGTGATTAGGTTATGATGATATTGGTGCACTTTGCGGCGGGCCTGTCATCGGCACGCCGTAAACCCGCCGTTCGCCCGGCCCCGTTGTCCACAAAAAAGAAGGCCTTTAAGTCCCCGAAGTGGTTATGATAAGAACCGACAGCACCCCATTTCCGCAGCAGGAGCAAACCCGATGCCCGTCAATCTCCATAAACGCAGCCTGTTGAGCCTGATGCACCACACGCCGGAGGAAATCCTCCACCTGCTCGATCTGGCGGACGCTCTCAAGCGCTTCAAATACGAGGGCGTCGAGCAACCGCGCCTCACCGGGAAAAACATCGTCCTGATTTTTGAGAAAACCTCGACTCGAACCCGTTGCGCCTTCGAGGTCGCCGCCTATGACCAGGGGGCGCATGTCACCTATCTCGATCCGGCCGGTTCGCAAATCGGGCACAAGGAATCCATCCGGGATACCGCGCGGGTTCTCGGGCGCATGTACCACGCCATTGAATACCGCGGCTTCGGCCAGCACATTGTCGAGGAACTGGCGCGGTATTCGGGCGTGCCGGTGTTCAACGGGCTGACCGACGAGTTCCACCCGACTCAGGTGCTGGCCGACATCATGACCATGCGGGAGTTTTCCACAAAACCGCTCAACCAGATATCCTATGCCTATTTCGGCGACGCCCGCTTCAATATGGGCAATTCCCTGTTGATGATCGGCGCCAAGTTGGGCATGGACGTGCGCATTGCCGCGCCGAAGTCCTTCTGGCCGAAGCAGGAGCACATTTTCGCCTGCCGCGGGTTCGCCGAACAGAGCGGCGCCCGTCTCACCCTCACCGAAAACCCGCGGGAAGCCGCCGCCGGCGCCGATTTTCTCTACACCGATATCTGGGTGTCGATGGGAGAACCTCCCGCCGCCTGGGCGGAGCGAATCGCGCTGCTGAAACCCTATCAGGTCAACTCCGCCCTGATTGACGCCGCGGGAAACCCCTCCGTCAAGTTCATGCACTGCCTTCCGTCTTTCCACAACACTGAAACCGCAGTTGGTCGCAAGGTCGCCGAGGAATACCCGTTTCTCGCCGACGGCATCGAGGTGACCGAAGAGGTGTTTGAATCCCCCTGCAACATCTCTTTTGACGAGGCCGAGAATCGCATGCACTCCATCAAGGCGGTACTGGTGTCGTCCCTGGCCGCTCCGTAACGCCGGAAGCGGCAGTACGTCGCGGGTAAAACGGGCCGGACCGGCTTTTTTTGGTGTTGCGCGCGGTTGACAACAACTTGTTACGGGGAAAGCGGTTGTCGGAGTCCGTGACTTTTGTTAAGACTGTCCTATCTTGAGAACACCCGTTGTTTCCAACCTGAGAGGGGAGCCAGCCCGAAGCATCATCATTTCCGGTCATTTCGGCCACAGCGCGTCACTCCTTTTCCAGCCGCAGCCGGGGCCGGTGGGAGAAGCGGACGGGAGTGCGCCTCGCCGCGGCCGACAAAAAACGCGTACCATCGCCGTCAGACCGCCCGCGGGCGGATACGGTTTGACGGTTCGAGATTCAACATTCCAGCGAGATTCAACATTCCAGAAGGACTTATGAAATCATGTTTCCCAAACCGCACACTGATTTGAAATACAACACGTTCGAATTTGAATTCCTGCCTCTGGTGAAGACGACGGGTTTTCGTGAATACGACGCGCGTTGGCTTTTTCCCCAGGAAATCAACCTGATGGGCGTCCAGGCTCTGGGCATGGGGCTGGGAACTCTCGCCCAGGAGCTGGGCGTCGGGCCGGAGATTGTCACCGGGCATGATTTCCGCTCTTATTCTTCGTCCATCAAGTCGGCCCTGATCATCGGTTTGATGGCCACCGGCATGAAGGTCAAGGATGTCGGCCTCGCCCTGTCGCCCATCGCGTATTTTGCCCAGTTCGCCCTGGATTGCCAGTCGGTGGCCATGGTGACGGCGTCCCACAACGACAACGGCTGGACCGGCGTCAAAATGGGCATGAACCGGCCGCTGACCTTCGGCCCGGAAGAGATCACCCGCCTGAAGGACATCGTCATGGAAGCCGCCTTCAAGTTCCGGCCCGGCGGTTCCTATGAGTTCTTCCCCGATATCAAGGAGAAGTACGTCGAGAACCTTCTCAACCGGCCGAAGTTGAAACGCAAGCTGCGGGTTCTGACGGCCTGCGGCAACGGCACCGCCGGTTTGTTCGCCGAACGGGTATTCAAGGCCGTCGGCTGCGACGTCGTACCGATGGACACCAATCCGGATTTCACCTTCCCGCAGTACAACCCCAATCCGGAAGACATGAAGATGCTGCACGCCATTGCCAAGGCGGTGGTTGAAAACAAGTGCGATGTCGGCCTGGGCTTCGACGGCGACGGGGACCGTTGCGGCGTGGTTGACAATGAAGGCAACGAAATCTTCGCTGACAAGGTCGGCGTGATGCTGGCCCGCAGTTTCTCCGAGCAGTATCCCAATTCCACCTTCGTCTCCGACGTCAAATCCACCGGCCTGTTCGCCACCGATCCGGTGCTGAAGAAGCTGGGCGCCAAGGCTGATTACTGGAA
>JAISTL010000095.1 GCA_031272615.1 Methylobacteriaceae bacterium
CAGCGCTTGGCAAAACGCACGGCGTTATCCTGAATCTCAATCCAGCTGAGGGGCATGGCGGTTCCCGGTTGTAGACGGACAATATTCAACAGATAAAGGACGGAAAGCGGTTTGTCCACAAAGGGATTTCCCGCGTGCACGCTGGCCTTTTTCACCAGATGAACGGAATCAACCGCCAGCGGGTTCTTTCGGCGTACTCGCGGTAGCCGGCGAGGTTTTCCCGGAGCAGTACGTCTTCCAGGGCCGTGCGCACCACGATGAGAATGGCTGTGACCACCGCCGTCAGCCGCACAAACGGAGTCGGGAACACCAGCGACACCGATATACACCAGAGAATAACCGAGGAATACACCGGGTGGCGCACAACGCGATAGACCCCGGCGTCAACGACCGTCTGCTGCCGGTCAGTCTGTACGCGTGCCGACGATTCAAGGAACGGGTTCACAGCCAGTGCGGCGATTTGCGGACAAACGGCCAAAAGGCACAGCAGCATTCCGATCCCGAAACAAACATCCGGTTTTGCGGAACTGTCCGCCTCAATTCCGGCAATGAGATAGATGCCGAAAAACGAAAGCACCCAGTACAGCCGCAGGATGATCCTGTCCCACAGCGGCGTATCGGGACTGATTGTGTTTCTTGCCGCAAGGGCTCCGGGAGCGGCAACGAGCAGAACGAGACCGCCGGCGAGGCTTGCGGCAATACAAAACCCGAAATAAATCCACGCGCGGGCGTTGACGATTCCCCATGTTCCAAGGGCGTAGAAGAGAAGCCCCAACAGGCGTCCCATCACGATTTTGCAAAAGTATATCAGAGCCTTGGACATCGTTGTCCTCGCGGTGGCCCGCTTACATCCGGCCTGACCCGGTGGAGGCGGGCGACAGTCAGCGGATAACGGACGGAAAGCGGTTTGTCCAGCCGGAAGACGAGGCAAAACTGGCGGCGGAGGCGGCTGCGTATGAAATGAACAACGCGACCGGAACGTTTAATTTTACCGGCCCGGGCATGCCGGACGCGTTTGCGGAAGCTGATGTAGTTACAGAGGGATATGGATATCCGATTGACGGCGGGTGGAAAGCTGAAACCGTGCGCAAGACGGTGACAGTGCGGGACGGTTTTATGTGCACGATTTCAGTGAAAGCTGGAAATGAGGCAAAGGCAAATGGACAGGAAAGCGCGGGTCAAAGTCGGAGCGAGGAAGAGATGGTTAAGGACTTGACGTCAGCCGTCATTGCCGTGACTATAAAGAGCGATAATACCGGCAAAATAACATAAAATTGGAATACCAAGCCCGAAAAATGATATGATGACGTCATATGATTTTTCCGGGTGAGTCACTGACAAGATCAAGGCTATGAACAAGCTTATGAGCGTCGTAATGAGATATTTCATATGATACCCCTCAACAATGAGGTTATATATACCATTAAATACGTACATTTTAAACCGCGATCATCACATCAGCCGTGAGTAACATTGACTCAGCAGAGAGAGGACGAAGCTGCTATCAAAAACCCCGGGCAATGCCGGGGGAGAATGGCGGAAAGTCTGTAAATTGGCCGTTTGTGGTGGTTGAACGCCAAGTCCGGTATTCCGGTTTGCGCCGGGTTCAGCTATGATGGGCGCCCATAGAGCGAAAACGGGAGCGGGAATGGACAGTCTGCAACATCCCACTTCGAGATATACCGGTTTCAGCATCGGCGGCGTGGCCATCGAGGCGCCGGTCGGGCTGGCGCCGATGGCCGGAGTGACGGACGCGCCGTTCCGACGGCTGGCGCGGCGGCTCGGCGCGGCGTTCACCGTGGGGGAAATGGTGGCGACGCGGGACTGGCTCAAGGGCGTCTCGCGGGAGGCGGAGCTCAGGGCCGAACTCCCGGGCCCGGGGCCGCACATCGTGCAGCTGGTGGGGCGCGAGCCGCAGGTCATGGCCGAGGCGGCGCGGCGCTGATGCGCGACATCCCGTTGGCGGCGGCGGTGATCGGCGCGGTTGTCGCGGCGGTGGGCGTGCCCGTCATCGTCAAGATGCGGCTGGGGTGGGACGAGTTCCACCTCAATGCCGGGGAACTGGCGGACATCGCCCGGGACCTCGGGGCCGCCGCCGTCACCATCCACGGCCGCACCCGCAACCAGAAATACAAGGGCAGGGCGGATTGGCCGGCCATCGGCGCGGTGGCGCGAAGCCTCACACTGCCGGTCATCGCCAACGGCGACATCACGGGCATTGCCGACGCGCGGCGCTGCCTCGCCGAAACCGGCGCCGCCGGATTGATGATCGGACGGGCGGCCATCGGCGCGCCGTGGCTGCCGGGGGACATCAACAGGGCGCTCACCGGCGGCGCAGATGCGGGGTTGACGCTTTTGCAGAAAATACGAGTCCTCTCCGGGCTTTACGAGGAAACCTTGAAGTTTTACAACAGGGAGGCCGCGGTGCGCAGGGCCCGCACGTTCCTGGCGGCGTTTTTGAAAGACCTCGCGCACGGCGGCTACGGCGTGAATCCACGGGAAAAAGCTCTGTTGCTGACAAGCAGTGATTCCGAATCGGTGCAAGCTGCGCTAGGGACATTAACTGAACACATTCAGCTTCTACATGTGGAGCCCGACTCCGGACTCCGTTGAAAGCACGTCATGATGCAGCCCGCACCGGCGGAACCGCCAAACCCGACAACTTCCATCGTCCACACGCCGGGCATGGGGCGGGTAATGCGCGGCCTCGGCTGGACGGCGGTGGTGCTGGCGCTCGGCATCGCGGTGACAACCTTTGCCTTCATCGCCCGGATTACGCCGCTCACCGAGCACGACAGCCGTGTGGGGCTGCTGTTTTCCGCCAACATCGCGGCGATTCTGTTTCTCGGCGGCTTTATCGTCTGGCAGGCGTACATTCTGATCAACCAACGGCGGAGCGGTGTTGCCGGCTCCAACCTCAATGCCCGGATTATTGCGCTGTTCGCCCTTGTTTCCATCATTCCGGCGGGGTTTATCGCCATCATCGCCTCGGTGACGCTGGAGCGCGTGCTTGAGCCGTGGTTCAGCGGCGACATCAAGGTGCTGATTGAAAAAACCCAGGATGTGGCGACATCGTTCCGCGGCGATGAATGCTCGGGTCTCGGCGCGCTGGTGCGGGTGATGGGCGCCGACATCAAGCAGAACATTCTACCGCTGGTTGCCCCGGACCAGGGCGCCGACTTCAAGATTTACGACCGGGACGAGTTCCACAGGTTCTTTGTGTCGCGGGCGACGGACCTCGGGTTTTCCGTGGCGATGCTGCTGGACGATCAGGGCGAGGTGCAGGAGCTGTTCCGTAACCAGAAGGAAACGACCTTCGTGCCGCCGCCGCCGTCATGGGAACTGCTGGAGGCGGCGGCGCCTTTCCCGGAGGTGGAGTGCATGTTCCGGCGCAATGACTCCATCTATCACATGGCGACGCGGCTGCCGGAACTGGACAACTGGGTGCTCTATGTGGCGCGGGAGGTGCGAAAACACGCCCTGGCCTTCCGGTTGGCCGCCGACCGCGGCGTGCAATCCTACTACGAGCTGGAGCGCAACAACACGGAAACCCAATCCGTGCTGGCGCGCATGTTCTTTCTGATTGCCGTGACGCTGCTGCTGTCGGCGACCTGGGTGGGGCTGGCCTTTGCCGCCACCATCATCCGGCCGGTGCGCCGCCTGATTCAGGCGACGGACCAGGTGGCCATCGGCAACTATTATGTGCAGGTGCCGGTGCGCCCGTCTGAAGGGGACCTGGCGCATCTCGGCGAAACCTTCAACAAGATGACCAGCGAGTTGCGCCAGCAGCACGACAATCTGACGGAAGCCAATGACCAAATCGACAAGAGGCGGAAGTTCACCGAGGCGGTCCTCTCGGGGGTGTCCTCCGTGGTCATCGGTCTGGACAAGAATAATCATATTTCCATTGTCAATTCCTCGGCGGAACATCTGTTGAACGCATCGTCGGAGGAACTCATCGGCAAGCCGCTGGATGCCGTCTTCCCGCAGTTGAACGAACTGGTGAACGAAGTCAGACGGTCCCGGCGCCGGGGCGTCCAACAGCTCGTGGCGCCGATGAATCACCAGGAGCGCATTTTTACCGTGGGAGTCGCCGGTGAACCGTCCAGCTTCGATGATAATGACCTGGTGCTGACCATCGACGACATCACGGAACTGGTTGCGGCGCAACGCACTTCGGCCTGGGCCGATATTGCCCGGCGTATCGCCCACGAAATCAAAAACCCGCTGACGCCGATCCAGCTTTCGGCCGAGCGTATCCGCCGCAAGTACGGCAAGATCATCACCACCGACCGGGAGGTGTTCGACCAATGCACCGATACCATCATCCGCCAGGTGGATGACATCAAGCGGATGGTGGACGAGTTCTCGTCGTTCGCGCGGATGCCGAAACCGACCATGGGCGCCGAGGATTTGATCGACGTCATCAGGCAAACCGTATTTCTGATGCGGGTGGGATACCCGGATATCCGGTTTACCGAGAATTATCCGCAACAGAAAATTTACGTGTCGCTGGATCGCCGTCTGGTGTCCCAGGCGGTGACCAACATTATCCGCAACGCCTGTCAGGCTGTCGCCGAGGCCGGAGACACCCCGTCAAAGGGTCATGTTACGATTTCTGTGGAATACCCGGAAAACGGGCGCGTGATTGCCATTCTTGTTGATGATAATGGTAAGGGTTTCCCGGAGATGGGGCGCCAGAAGCTTCTGGAGCCTTATGTGACGACCCGCAAGAGCGGAACCGGCCTCGGGCTGGCAATCGTTGCGAAAATCATGGAAGAGCATAACGGCGGGATGGAATTGTTGGATAATCCCCGGGAACGGGGCGGGCGGGTGCGCCTGTGGATGAGCGTCGAAGAAGCTCCGGCGCCGAACGACAGGGAGACGTCATGAGCACCGATATTCTTGTTGTGGATGATGAAGCGGATATCCGTGAGCTGGTGGCCGGTATCCTTCAGGACGAAGGACACGGAACCCGCACCGCCGCCAATGCCGATGAGGCGCTGGCGGCCATCGATGCGCGCCGCCCCCACTTGCTGTTTCTCGATATCTGGCTGCAGGGAAGCCGTCTCGACGGGCTGCAAATTCTGGAGATTGTCAAAAAACGGCATCCGGAACTGCCGGTGGTGATGATTTCCGGCCACGGCAATATTGAAACCGCCGTCGCCGCCATCAAGGCGGGCGCCTATGATTTCATTGAAAAGCCGTTCAAGGCCGATCGCCTGGTGCTGATCGCCGAACGGGCGCTGGAGACCATGCGTCTGAAGCGGGAAGTGCGGGACTTGCAGTCGCAGTCGGTGCAGGGGTCGAAAATTGTCGGCCAGTCGGTCGCCATCAATCA
>JAISTL010000096.1 GCA_031272615.1 Methylobacteriaceae bacterium
CCCTTGCGTTATTATATCAGGAAGATGGTTAATTTTCCAGAGGTCGTTATGAGAAGCCGATTACCCGTTGGGGGAATCGCAAGGGCAGGGGATGATTCGCTTTTTGGGGAAAAATTAAAATCTCCCTAATTTTGCCTTTTGCTTCGAATACCGGTAGAGTTTCATCAGACGTGCCTGGGAAGGAGTCTGTCGCCCAACGCCGGGGGTGTCCGCCCCCGGGTTGACTACGTACCGGGATGGGAATGCGTAGAGAGTTGTTGGCCGTTTTGTTGATTTCGCCGCTGGTTTCAAGCCTTGGAACCGCGTCGGCGGTTCATGCCCAGAATATCGGCAGCTCCCTGTTCATGGGCGTTTCGCCGCAGAGCAAGCCGGGCGACGACGAACGGGTCGTCGTGGAAGCCCGGGAGCTGGTCTACAACCGCGACAAGGGCGTGGTGACCGCCTACGACAATGTCGAGCTTTCCTACAAGGGGCAGACGGTTGTCGCCGACCGAATCACCTATGATTCGAACACCAAGGACGTTATTGCCGCCGGGCGCGTGCGCATTGTCGATAAGGAAGGCACCTCCATCACCGCCGACAGCGTCGAGCTGAAAGGCAGCCTGCGCGACGGGTTCATGCACGCGCTGCGGCTGGAGAAGGATACCGATGAAGGGTATCACGCCCGTTTCTCGTCGCCCGTGGGCGAACGCATCGACGGCAAAACCACCATTCTCGACTACGCGACCTATACGGCCTGCAACACCTGCCGGGAAAAACCGCAGAGGCCGCCGCTGTGGCGCATCAAGGCGGCGCGGATTATCCACGACGGCAAGGAACGGACCCTCTATTACGAAGATGCGCGCATGGAAGTGTGGGGCATCCCGATTTTCTACGCGCCGTATTTCTGGACGCCGGACCCGACCGTGAAGCGCAAGACCGGGTTGCTGACGCCCGGATATTCCAAATCCAGCACTCTGGGCATGGGATTCACCTTTCCGTTCTTCTGGGAGGCGGGCCCCAACTACGACCTGACCTTCTCCCCCACCTATTATGAACGGCAGGGGCTGATGGGGCAGGTGGAATGGCGGCACCGGCTCGAGTCCGGCTCTTACCGCATCCGGGTGACCGGCATTCATCAGAACGCTCCCGAGGCCTTCGCCACGGGCCGTTACGGCGCCGGTGACAAAACCAACCGCGGTTTGATTGAATCGGCCGGCGAGTTCCTGATCACCCCGCGCTGGCGGTGGGGCTGGAACGTCTCGCTGATGTCGGACAAGTGGTTTTTCAACAACTACAACCTCCACGGGTTCGGTTATTCCAGCCTGTTCTACCAGGAGGCCATTTCAACGGTTTATCTGGAGGGCGCGGGCGAGCGCTCGTATTTTGACCTCAGCGCCAATCATTTCAAGGGTCTGACCACCTATGACCGGCAATCCCAACAGCCGGTGGTTCACCCGGTGCTGGATTATAACAAGCGCGTCAACGGCCCGGAGTCCATCGGCGGGGAAGTCGATTTCACCGTGAATCTGACGAGCATCAGCCGTTCCGTCGCCGATTACCGGCAAATTCCGCAGCAGCAGGAGCGGTTGTTCGGCATTTATGAAACCTGCGCCATTTTCGACAAATCCCACTGCCTGCTGCGCGGCATGTCCGGCACATCGACGCGTGTTTCCGCCGCCGCATCCTGGCAACGCGATTTCATCGACCCCGTGGGGCAGGTGTGGAAGCCCTTCGTGTTCGGACGGGCTGACGCCTTCGTCGTCTCCCAGAACTTCGGCGCCCGCGGAAACGATTATCAGCGTCTGATCGCCAACGAGGCCGACGATACCGCGCTGCGGTTCACCGGCGGCATCGGCATGGAATACCGGTTCCCCCTGGTCGCCTCCTTCGGCGCCCACGCGACGCAAATTCTCGAGCCCATCGCTCAGATTATCGCGCGTCCCGATGAGAGCCGCATCGGCTCCCTGCCCAATGAAGACGCGCAAAGCCTCATTTTCGACGACACCAACCTGTTCGACTGGAGCAAGTTCTCCGGTTATGACCGCGCCGAGGGCGGGGTTCGCGCCAATCTCGGCCTGCAGTATACCGTGCAGGGAGAGTCCGGCGCCCGTTTGAACCTTCTCGCCGGGCAGTCTTTCCATTTGGCCGGGAGAAACTCCTACGCCGTGAAGGATTACGTCAACACCGGCGCCAATTCCGGCCTGGAATACGACAATTCGGACTATGTCGGCCGCCTGCAGCTGACGACGGGAGATGATTTCTCCATGTTCGTCCGCGGTCGTTTCAACAAGGACGATTTCACTCCCAGCCGCCTGGACGGCGGCCTGCAGTTCAAAGTGCCCGCCATGCCCATACGCGGCACGGTGTTCTACACCAACTACGCCGAACAGCCGGATGTCGGATATGCCTACCGCAGGGAAGGCCTCTATGCCAGCGCCCGCTGGAATCTCACCAAGAACTGGTGGATCAGCGGCAGCGCGCTGTTTGATCTGAACCTGCAGGAGAAAACCATCATCACCAACGGCCCCGCCACGTCGGCGCGCTACTGGGATGCGTCCGGCCTGTCGCCGCGGTCCATGTCCTTCGGCCTCGGATACGACAACGAGTGTGTGACATTCAACCTCGGATATACCATTGTTCCCAAGGAATACGCCACCGCCAACGGCAAGTCCGAGCGTGACGAAATCATTTCCTTCACGCTGCTGTTCAAGTCCCTCGGGCCCATCGCCGTATCGCAGAATCTCAGCTCCGACTGAGCGGCGGCGGGCCGCTGTTAACCCTTTGGTGACCATGTCCGGGTAGAGTGCGGACGCGCTCCCTCCGGACGGAACAACCGCCATGCCGACAGATCCTCAACGCCCCCACGGCAGCGATACCAGGATGAATGCCGTCGTCATCGGGGGCATCGTCTGCATCCTGCTCGCCGTCATCCATATGCAGACATCGGGCTTTGCCGCCGCAGTCGACCCGGCGGGTCTGCCGAAGGTGGATTTCCTGGCGTTCTGGGCGGCGGGGCGAGCGGCGAATGAAGGCGCTCTCGCGGATGTCTACAATTCCGCCAAACTCCTGGAGATGGAACACCGGATCATCCCCGTCGACAATTTCTACATGCCGTTTCTCAACCCGCCGCCGTTTCTGGCCCTCGCGCAGATCCTGGCCTCGGTGACGTTCGTCACCAGTCTGCAGCTGTGGATGGCGGTGTGCGCCGGCGTCTATCTTGCGGCGGCCTGGCGGCTGTTTCCAAACCGCTACGCCTTCCTGGCGGCGGCGTTTTTCCCTCCCTTCCTGTGGAGCCTGCTGATCGGCCAGATGACGGGGCTGACGGCGGTGATGACCGTGGCGGCGCTGCTGAATCTGGAGAAGCGGCCGGCGCTGGCCGGCATGCTGATCGGCCTTCTCATCTTCAAACCGCAGGGGGCGGTGCTGATTCCCGTCGCCCTCGCCGCGTCACGAAACTGGAAGGCTTTCGGCTTTGCGGCGGGCACCGTGGCGCTGCTGGTTCTGCTCTCTCTCGGTCTCTATGGCCCGTCGCTCTGGCTGGATTTTTCCGGACAGCT
>JAISTL010000186.1 GCA_031272615.1 Methylobacteriaceae bacterium
TAATCGGGGGATGTGGCGACGATACGGTCAACCGAGTTCAGAAATGCCCGCATGACGGGGCGATACAACCTGAGCAGCGTCTTCTGCCGGACGATATCCGAATGATAGGTGACCACACACGGTTTGCCCGGGCGCGTGACCAGATGAACGATGTCCATGAACGGCCACGGAAAATGATAGTGGATAATGTCGGCGTCGCGGGCGAGTTCGCGGAACCTCGAAAACACCGTGACGGAAAATCCGGTGGACGCGAACTCCAGCAGCAGTTTGGACTTGTGGGCCCAATGGCCGTCGAACAGCACGTCGGCGGCCGCGGGGGAGCGACTCAAAGACAGAACGGAGGTTTCAACTCCGGCTCCCGCCAGGCCGGTGGCGATGGCGTGAATGACATGCTCGACGCCGCCGAAGGTATCCGGCCAATAGGTCTTGAAGAAGTGCAGCACACGCATGGGGTCAGCCCTGTTGCCCGGTTGTCCGTGCCGCCGGCGGGAACCGGAATTCTACACGGTCACAGCGTTTTTGGCGGCGTAAGCCTCGAGGAGCGTCCTCAGTGACCGGTTTTCGCAGCGTTTCAGATAGCCGTCCACCAGAGTTTTGAGTTCGCCGATATTGACCCGCAGCACCGTCTCTTTTGCCGGTCCGATGGCAAGGGGGGCCATGGAAAACGACCGGAAACCCAAGCCGAGCAACGCCATCAGTTCCAGCGGTTTCCCGGCCATTTCGCCGCACACCGTCACCGGAACCTTATACGCCGCCGCCGTGTCGGAAATGCACTTCAGCGCGCGGACCATCGCGGCGGAGAGAGTGTCATAGCGGTGAGCGACCTTGGGATTGCTGCGGTCGGCGGCAAACAGGAACTGGAAGAGATCGTTGGAGCCGACAGAGATAAAATCCACGATCCGGCACAGTTCCTTCAGCTGGAACAGCAGCGAGGGCACCTCAAGCATCACGCCGAAGCGGATGGTTTCCGGCAGAACCGCACCGTGGCGGGCAAGATAACTCTTTTCCCGCTCGACAATGGCGCGGGCCTGGTGAATTTCCTCAAAATGCGCGGCAAGCGGCAACAGAATGTTCAGGGCGCGTCCGCGGGCGGCGCGCAGCAGGGCGCGGATTTGCGCCCGCAGGATGCCGGGGCGGTCCAGGCCGATGCGCAGCGCCCGCCAACCCAGCGCCGGGTTTTCCTCCTCGGCCATGGGCAGATAGGGCAGCATCTTGTCACCGCCGATATCCAGCGTGCGGAAGGTGATGGGCTTGTCGCCGAGAATGGAAAACGCCTGTTCATAGAATTTCTGCTGTTCCTCGGTGGACGGCAGGCGTTCGGCAAGCAGAAACAGCAGTTCGGTGCGGAACAGCCCGATGCCTTCCGCCCCGGTTTCCTCCACCTGGGAGAGATCCAGAGGCAACCCGGCGTTGAGATAAAGCGACACCGCCGCGCCGTCGCGGCTGATTGAGGGAACCAGCCGCTGGGCCCGGTATTTCTTCTGCTGTTCGGCCAAGAGCTGCTTCTTCTGAACATAGGAAGCCCGGACATCCTCTTTGGGCCGGATGTGCACATCACCGGCGGCGCCGTCAATGATGATCGGCTGCCCGGCCTCGACGGCGGTGCTGACATTGGTTGCTTCGCTGACCACCGGAATCCCCAGGGCCTTGGCGACAACGGCAATGTGGCTGGTGGCGCCGCCTTCCTCAAGAACCAGGCCGCTCAGGCGTTTGCGGTCATAATCCAGCAGGGCGGCCGGACCGAGGGAGCGGGCGACAACGATGGCGTTCTTCGGCAGCGGGCCGCGATAGCTCTGCAGGTCATTGCCGACCAGGTGGTGCAGCACCCGGCGGGCCATGTCCTCCAGGTCATGGATGCGGTCGCGCATGGTCGGGTCGTTCTGGCGGGTGAGGCGGGCGCGGAAATCCGATTGGACGCGCTGCACCGCCGCTTCCGCCGTCAGGCCGGAGAACACCGCCTCGCGCACCCGGCGCAGCCAGCCCGGGTCATGCACGAACATGCGGAAGGTTTCCAGAATTTCCTGGTGTTCGCTGCCGACTTCGATTTCACCGTTGTCCAGCAGCCGGTCCACCGAGCTGCGGACTTCGGAAATGGCTTTCTCCAGCCGTTTCGCCTCGGCTTCGGGGTTTTTGGCGACGATATCCTTGACAACGATATGCGGTTCGTGCAGCACCACCTGTCCGATGCCGATGCCCGGCGACAGGCCGACGCCGCAGATGTGCAGCGGCCGCTCCAAACCGACCTTGGTGCCCTTGGGAGCGAGGGACTGCAATTCGGAGGAATTGAGGATTTCCGCCAGAACCATGGCGGTAATCTGCATTTCCTCGATTTCCTCGTCGCGGTAGTCCCGCGGTTCCCGGCTTTGAATCACCAGCACGCCGAGAACATGGCCCGAGCGCAACAGCGGCACCGCTAGCAGCGACTGGAACGGGTCTTCCCCGGTTTCCGGCTTGTAGGAAAAAGCCGGATGACGTGGAGCGTCGGAAACCGCCAGCGGCTCGGCCTTCTGGGCGGCGAGACCGACCAGGCCCTCGCCCTTCTGCAGGCGGGTGGTATGCACGGCGGATTTGTTCAAACCTTCGGTGGCGTAGAGTTCCAGGCTGCCGTCATCCTGAATGACATACACCGAGCAGACATCGGACTCCATGTTGACGGCGATATAACGGACAATCCGGTCCAGGCGTTCCTGGACGCGTCCGGGTTTGGCCATCACCTCACGGAGATAGCGCAGGAGCTTTTGAATATTACCGGTTTGAGTCGCCATATAATACCGTTGTAACCAGTTGTTTCCAATGTACACAAGCTTCCGGGACAGTCTCCGGCGTCCTGTGACGCGTCAATAACCGGAGATATACTGTAGAATGTGTCGGAGATATGATGTCCATCACCGGAACTTGTGCAGACAAATAGTATTCTTTTACACCTGGTCCAGGTTGTAAAGGCTGTGCAGGGTGCGCACCGCGAGTTCGGCATAGGGAGCGTCGATCAGCACCGAAAACTTGATTTCCGATGTGGTGATGGCGCGGATGTTGATGTGTTTCTCCGACAGCGCCTTGAAGGCCCGGGCGGCGACGCCGGCGTGGCTGCGCATGCCGACGCCGATGACCGACACCTTGACCACTTCCGTTTCGCCCTGGACTTCGCTGAAATCAATGGCGTCCTTGTTCTTTTCAAGAATGGCCAGGGTGCGCTCATATTCGGATTCGGGCACCGTAAAAGTGATGTCCGTGGTCGTCGAGGCGTCGGAGACCACCTGGATGATCATATCAACATTGATGTTGGCCTCGGCCAGCGGCACGAAGATCGCCGCGGCGATTCCCGGCCGGTCCGCGACATTGCGCAGCGTGATCTGGGATTCATCCTTGGAATAGGCGATTCCGGTAACGGTTTGATGTTCCATAATTTCTTCCTCACCACAAATCAGTGTCCCGAGTTTCGGATCCGCCGGATCATCAAAACTTGAACGAACATAGGTCGGTACTTTGCGGATCATGGCCAGTTCCACCGAGCGGACCTGCAGAACCTTGGCCCCCAGCGACGCCATTTCCAGCATTTCCTCGTAGGAGATGCGATCGAGCCGCCGCGCCTTGGGCACAATGCGCGGGTCGGTGGTATAAACGCCGTCCACGTCGGTGTAGATGTCACAGCGTTCCGCCTCCAGAGCCGCCGCCATGGCCACGGCGCTGGTGTCGGAGCCGCCGCGCCCCAAAGTGGTGATGCGGCCGGAGTCTTCATGAATCCCTTGGAACCCGGCGACCACGGCCACGCTTCCGTTTTCCTCGAACCCGCGGAGAATCGCCGCCGCGTCGATATCGTCGATACGGGCGGCGGCGTGGGCGTCGGTGGTTTTGATGGGGATTTGCCAGCCCTGCCAGGAACGGGCGGGGATGCCCATGCTCTGCAGGGTCAGCGCCAACAGACCCGAGGTGACCTGTTCACCGGAGGAAACGACCGCGTCGTATTCCGCCGGGTCAAAACGCGGGTTGGCTTGTTTG
This sequence comes from Methylobacteriaceae bacterium, assembly GCA_031272615.1. Taxonomy (GTDB): domain Bacteria; phylum Pseudomonadota; class Alphaproteobacteria; order Rhizobiales; family Beijerinckiaceae; genus Hohaiivirga. Next base: position 3,997 of record JAISTL010000186.1, read on the forward strand.
CACCAGGCGACCAGCTCATTGGTTTTACCGGCCATGGCGGAAACCACCACCGCGATGTGATAGCCTGCATCCAGCTCACGCTTGACATGAAGCGCAACATTGCGGATACGTTCGATATCTGCGACGGATGTTCCGCCGAATTTCATTACCAGCCGAGGCATTGCAACGCCTGCACACGTTAAAGGGTGTCACGGGATACCCGCCCGCCGTTTCCCCGGCCATCGGGGGAACCGCTAACGGGTATTGCTTTCCTTTTCCGGTTCGGAAAAAGGCGCATATAAATGACGAGGTTGATGAAAACTGTCAACGGAAAGATGAGCTTTTCGGGTTACACACATTATTTTTTCAGAAGGCGCCGAAATCCATGACCAGTGATGACGTTCCCACGCCCGGTGTTCACGGCAGCGTCGACCCCGGCGAAATCGCCAAGTTCGAGGCGTTGGCAAAGACCTGGTGGGACACCAAAGGGCCGATGCGTTCGCTTCATGACATCCATCCGCTGCGTGTCGAGTTCATTGTCGAGCAGGCGGCGGCCGTCTTCGGCCGTGACGCGGGTTCACCTCAGCCCCTGGCGAATCTCGAGGCGCTCGATGTCGGTTGCGCCGGCGGCCTGGTCAGCGAGTCGCTGGCGCGGCTCGGGGCGAAGGTGACCGGCATCGACCCGGTGGCGGAAAACGTCTCCGTGGCCCGCCGCCATGCGGAAGAATCGGGGCTCGCCGTCGATTACCGGGCTGCGACCCTGGAGGAAACGGCGGCGGGCGGCGGGCGCTGGGACCTCGTCACCGCTCTGGAAGTGGTGGAACATGTCAACGATGTGCCGGCCTTCATGCGGGTGTTGTGTTCCGTGGTGAAACCCGGCGGCCTCCTCGTGATGTCCACCGTCAACCGCACCCTGCAGTCCTTTGCCCTGGCGAAAGTCGCCGCGGAATACGTGTTGCGCTGGCTGCCCGTCGGCACCCATGACTGGAACCGTTTCGTCCGCCCGCGGGAACTGGAGGAACAGTTTCAGGCCAACGGCTTGCGGGTGCTGAAGACCGGCGGCATTTTCTGCAGCCCGCTGACCTTCACCTGGCATCATTCCCGGGATATTTCAGTGAATTACCAGATCGCGGCGCGGCGGTGACTCCCATCGGGCCGGCGTTGCCGGTATCCGGACCGGCGCCGTCCCGGCAAAGGGACGGCGTGTTTCAGCGCGCCTCACAGATATGATGCCGACAAAATATCCGGTGTGTAACCCGCGATGTTAACGAATTCATCGGCAGTTCAACGACGGGTTTTTAGGCGATAAACCCCGGGAGCGTTGGCGTAAAACCTTTATAACGCAAGGCATTCAAGCCGCTCCTAGGTATCGGGAGAGAATTCCGGCGTTAACCATTTTTTAACCATAATCTTTCATATCTTGTTAACTGAATCATTGGTCACGGGGA
>JAISTL010000193.1 GCA_031272615.1 Methylobacteriaceae bacterium
CCAGTGTTCCGGGAAGGTGAGCGCAATGGACGTCGATGGACCGCCTCGAGAGCCGGCCGGCGAATGCCGGGCGGCCCCGGAGTCTCCTCCGGGTGTGACGCGTTCAGGCAACGGCGCAAAAGCCGCCGTCGCCGGCGGGAGGTTGCTGGACACTTCCTCCCGCCGACGACATCACGGCGCCGCGCCGGAGCCGGACGCGACGCTCAGCCCTTGTCACGGGAAGATGGACGCCGTGGCAAAGGGTCCGGCCTGGACACCGGACGGGCACGCTTCCCGGACACGACATACCCGATGACGCTTCGGGGTCCGTTCGACGAAGACAGGTTGATGGTTCGGAATTTGCAATGATGAGGCAAAAACAGGAGGCAGGCTCCGTTTTCCGGAGATTTTGACAACACGTCGAGAATCTCATGTTGCGGGAAAAGAATAACGTGTTAGGTTAAGGGAAACAACCGCTGCAGCGCCGGGCACCGGGGAGCATCATGGCGTCAGACAACCGTAAACACATGGGGGAATCCAAATCTCCGCCGCCCGCCGCCTCGGGGGCGCAGACGCTGCTGCGCGGGCTGACCATCATCGAGCTGGTTGCCGCCGGGGTGTGCGACGTCAAGGGCCTGGTGCGGGAAATCGGCGCGCCGCGCAGCACCATCCACCGTATCCTGAGCAACCTGGTGAACCAGGGTTATCTGCACACTGTGCCCTACCACGGTTATACCCTGGGGCACAAACTGATCTCCCTGGGAGTGCGCGCCCGGGAGCAGCGACCGCTGATTCCTTTGGCGCGCCCGGTGATCGAGGAACTGGCCACCTCCACCGGAGACACGGTGCATCTCGGCGTGCGCGACGGCATGGAGGTGCTGTATCTGGACAAGGTATCCGGCGGCAAAGGCCTGGAGATGCGTTCGCGCGTCGGCCAGAAAATGCCGCTGGCGTCCACCGGTCTCGGCAAGGCGTTGCTGCTCGGCATGGAGCCGGAGGAATGGAAAGTCCGTTACGATTACGCGCTGCACATGCGCGAAACCACGAGAAGTGATTATCCGCGCCTGGCGAGCTGGCCGGTTTACCGCGAGACCATGCTCGGCTACCGCAAACGCGACTGGGTGATGGACCTGGAGGAAAACGAAATCGGCATCCGCTGCGTCGGCGCGCCGGTCAGGGATTCCAACGGCGATATCATCGCCGCCATCTCCATCGCTTCGGTGATGTTTTACATGTCCGAACAGCGGATGCTGGAACTGGGGCCGATTATTCATGATGCGGCGCGCAGAATCTCCGATGTGTTCGGCGCTTCGCAGAAACTGGTCACGTCGGGGAAAAACGGCACGCAGCCGTTGCGGCAGGACGCGGCGAACGGGAGGAACAGCAAAATTAAAAGGGGAGAACTTTGAGCGGAACGGCATTCAGCCTGTTCCACCGGAGGGTTGACAGAGTTGTGAGAATCCTCAACAACGGTTATGCACAATCGAAACATAATTTGTCCGAAGACTCGCGAACAATGATTCGACTCACGCCGACGGCGGAAAAAAACATTACAAAACAAGGAATCTGAGCCACGATTCAAAACGGGATACCGGAAAAACCGGGAGAAATTGTGCAAAATACCGGAATATGGTTCCACAAAATTGAGACATCTTTACAAAATACGTAAGGCCTTTTATAGACATAAACATCACATTGGGGAATGATCCGGATACTTTAACCCGGACAATGAAAAAAGCTCAACAATGAGCCAGGCAAAAAGGCGATACACATGAAAGCGCTTGTTTACACAGCACCGAACAAGGTGGAAGTTCAACAGGTTCCCGACCCGAAGCCCGAGGAAGGCTCCGTGCGGGTCAAAATGCTTTATTGCGGCGTATGCGGAACGGATATCGGCATTTTCCACGGCAAGCATCCCCGCGCCAAGGCGCCGCTGATTATCGGCCATGAGTTCGTCGGCATCATCGATCAGGTGCTGCCGGGGAGCAAATTCAAGGTGGGCGATCGTGTCTGCGCCTACCCCCTGATTTCCTGCGGCGAATGCGTCCCCTGCAAGACGGGCTCGCCCCATGTCTGCAAGACCCTGAAACTTCTGGGTATCGACTGTGCCGGCGGCATGGCGGAATACTGCTGGGTCAAGGAAGACGTGCTGTTCACCGTGCCCGACGACATCCCGGACGATGTGGCGGCGACCATCGAGCCGTTGGCGGTGGTGGTGCGCTCGGTGCATCAGGCGGAATACAAGATGCTGGATTCAACGGTGGTGATGGGCGCCGGCCCCATCGGCATTCTGACGGCCATCGTGCTGAAGCACTCCAGCGCCTCCCGCATCGTTATCTCGGATTTTGACGCGGCGCGCCTCGACATGTGCCGCAAACTCGGCTTCGAAGCGGTGGACCTCAATAAAACCAACCTGGTGGACTATGTCGCCGGCAGCACCGACGGCAACGGCGTCGATATCGTGTTCGAGTGCACCGGTTCCGAGGCCGCCGCCGCTGAAATGACCAAGATCGCCCGCATCGGCGGGACGCTCTGCATCACCGGCGTGCACAAGGCGCCGCACGCGGTCAACCTGCAGGATCTCAACTTCAAGGAACAGTGGATGATCGGCACCCGCGTCTATACCAAGGCGGAATTCGGCCGTTCGGTGACGCTGGCCTCCATCATCAAGGACGACCTGAAGCAGATCATCACCCAGGTGGTGCCGCTTTCCGAGGCGGACAAGGTGTTTGACATGATCGCCGACCCGGCGGTCAACGCCGTCAAGGTTCTGGTGGACTGCACAAAATAAGAAAGAGGCGGCGGCCGCGGCAAGTGGACGCCGCTTTTTCGTTGCAACGGGTGTCCCGCGTGCGGGATCATCGGCGTAACCATAAGAGAAACCAAGAGAGACAAGGAATCATCTGATGAAGATTGTCGTTTCAGATTGCGACCATGAAAACCTGGCCCAGGAGGAGCAGATTCTCGGGGCGGCGGGCCTTCCCTTCACACTGCTGAAATGCCGCACCGAGGAGGAAACCATCCGTGACTGCAAGGGGGCTGAGCTGGTGATGAACCAGTACGCGCCGTTCACCCGCAAGGTGATTGAGGCGCTGCGGCCGGAACTGAAGCAGATTGTGCGTTACGGCGTCGGCGTCAACAATATCGATGTCGCCGCCGCCACGGACAACGGCGTGCTGGTGTGCAACGTGCCGGATTACGGCATGAACGAAGTGTCGGATCACGGCATCGCCCTGATGATGGCGCTGGTGCGCAAGATTCCGGAAATGAACGCGCGGACCCACGCCGGGGAATGGGATTATCAGAAATCCATCCCCATCTACCGCCTCGGCGAGCTGACGGTGGGCGTCATCGGCCTCGGGCGCATCGGCCGCCTGTTTGCCAAGAAAGCCGCGGTGTTCGGCAGCCGTATCCTCGGCTATGACCTGGTGTACAAGCCCAACGCCGCCGACGGCACGGACTTCATTAATCCGGCGAGCATCGACGAAATCATCGGCAGCGCCGACATCATCGCCGTTTTCGCGCCGCTGACGCCGGAAACCAAAGACATGTTCGACGAAGCCGCCTTCAAGAAAATGAAGAAAACGGCCCTTCTCATCAACACCTCCCGCGGCGGCATCGTCAACGAAGCGGCGCTGGCCAAAGCCCTGGAGGCCGGGGAAATCGCCGGCGCGGCCCTGGATGTGGCGGAGAAGGAACCGCTTCCGGCGGACTCGCCCTTGCGCGCCTATGCCAACTGCCTGCTGACGCCCCATATGGCATGGTATTCGGAGCAGGCCGGCAAGGAGCTGAAACGCAAAGTTGCCGAAGAAATTGTCCGCTTCGCCCGCGGCGAACCGGTGCACTATCCCCTGAACAAGGTCAAGTGAACCGACGGGCGGCATGAATGAACAGGATTATTACGCGCCCTGCCCGCGTTTTGGTCCTGTTCCGCTTTTCAAGACAACCTTTCCGGGTTATGTTGAAAGCAAAGAGAATACGGATGGCAAAAACAAAAACAAGACTTAAAAACCGTCCTTAATCGGGCAAACGATGCCCAGCTTATAAACCAAGAGGAGACTATCTCATGAATCGACTGTTTTCGTTAGCCCTGGCCACCAGCGCCGTCGCGTTGATGTCGTTCACCGCCGCTGAGGCCCAAACCGTGACTCTCAGACTGTCCAACGTCACTACCCAGGCGGGCAAGGACGGCGGCGTCTATTTCATCGAAAAGGTCAAAGAGGCGACCAAGGGTGAAGTGATTATCGAACACTATCCCGACAACCAGCTGGGTGATGACCGCACGGTGGTGGAAAGCACCATTTTCGGCGATATCGACCTCGTGGTCAGCTCCACGACGCCGATGGCGACGATTTTCCCCGATTTCAACATGTTCGACGCGCCCTTCCTGTTCCTGAGCCTGGACGCGGTGTATAAGGGCCTCGACGGCGAAATCGGCCAGAAGGTTCTCGCCGAAATGGAAGGCAAGGGCCTCGTCGGCCTCGCCTGGTGGGAAAACGGCTTCCGCAACTTCACCAACAACAAGGTCGCGGCCAAGGTTCCCGATGACGTGAAGTCCATGAAGATCCGCGTCATGCAGAGCGATGTGCAGATGGCGGCATGGGCGGCCATCGGCGTCAACCCGACGCCCATCGCCTTCACCGAGCTGTTCACCGCCATGCAACAGGGCACCGTCGACGGCCAGGAAAACCCGCTGCAGATCATCGACGGCAACAAGTTCCAGGAAGTCCAGAAGTATCTGTCGCTGACCCAGCACGGCTATGTGCCGTTCGTGCTGTGCATGAACCCCGCCAAGTTCAAGTCCCTGAAGAAGGAACATCAGGACGCCATCGTGAATGCGGCCAAAGAGTCCGTCGAATGGCAGCGCAACCGCGTTCATGAGCAGGATGCCGTCATCATCAACAAGGTGCAGAAGGAAGGCATGACCGTCGTCGAGCTCACCCCGGAACAGAAGGCCCTGTGGCAGCAGAAGGTCATCGACGGCAAGGTGTATGACCTCGTGAAGTCGAAGATGGAGCATCCGGAATACTTCGACGCGATGGTGAAGTAGGTTGTTTCAACCGTTCGCGACCGCCTCCGGGCGGTCGCGGCATATCGGACAGACCCGGCGCCCCGGACAACCGGGGCGTCGGGTATGAATGATATTGATGCAGTCCATGAAAAACGTCTCTGACGTTTCCGCCTGTCGGCGTCGGGTGTATCGCCGCAAATCATACAACGATATCAAATTCCATTACGATATCCATAAGTCCATTCGGGAGGATGAGGAGGAGTCCATGAACTTCATCAAATTTCTGGACGAGAATTTTGAAAAATACATTTGCATGGTGCTGATCAGCGCCATGACGGTGCTGATTGCCGTGCAGGTTTTCATGCGTTATGTCATGAACAATTCGTTGTCGTGGTCGGAAGAGCTGGCGCGTTACATCTTCATCTGGCTGATTTATCTGGGAATCAGCTACGGCGCGATGATCATGCGCCACATCAAGATTGAAGCCGCCCTGTATCTCTATCCGAAAAAGCTGCGGCCCTACATCGTTATCCTCGGCGACACCCTGTTTTGCTGCTTTGCCCTGTACATCAGCTATGCGTCCTACACCAACGTGGTGCGCATCAACGCGATGCACCAGCTCTCCCCGGGTCTCGGCCTCCCGATGTCCTATGTCTATGCGGCGCCGATGGTCGGTTTCGCGCTGACGGCCTTCCGCCAGGTGCAAACCATCTGTTTCCGTTTCAAGAACCTCAAACAGGATGAAAAGGAGGAACCCCAATGGTAACTGCGGCTCTCTTCGGCGGACTGGCCTTTTTCATCATCCTTGAAGTTCCCGTCGGCATCGCCATCGGCATCGCTTCGCTGCTCGCCATTTTCGTCGGCCATACCCTGCAACCCGGATATCTCGCCCGGCAGCTGGTGACGGGCTGCGATTCCTTCCCGATCATGGCGATCCCGCTGTTCATCCTCGCCGGAGACCTGATGGGCGCCGGCGGCGTTTCCAAGCGTCTGCTGGATGTGGCCAACGTGTTCTTCGGGCGCATGGCCGGCGGCCTCGCCATCGTCACGGTGGTGGTGTGCATGTTCTTTGCCGCCGTCTCCGGTTCGGGCCCAGCCACCGTCGCCGCCGTCGGCTCCATGGTGGTGCCGACCATGCTGCAGCGCGGGTACGGCCTGTCCTTCACCCTGGCCTGTATCGCCGCGGCCGGATCCATCGGCGTCATTATCCCGCCCTCCATCCCGATGGTGATTTTCGGTGTGTCCACGGGCACATCCATTGCCGACCTGTTTCTTGCCGGCTTCATGCCCGGCATGTTGATCGGCTGCGCCCTGATCACGTTCTGCCATTTCTACTGCAAGAAAATGGGCTGGAAAGGCGATGAAACGCCGTTTTCCTGGGAACGGGCCGGAAAGGCCATCTGGGAAGGCAAATGGGCGCTGATCAACCCGTTGATCATTCTCGGCGGCATTTACGGCGGGTTCTTCACCCCCACCGAGGCAGCGGGAGTCGCCGCCGTCTACGCCTTTGTCTGCGGCGCGTTCCTGCACAGGGAACTGGACCTCACCAATATCGGCAAACCCATTGCCAACGCCGTGTCGACAACCGGCACCACCATGGTGATTCTGGGCTGCGCCACGGCGTTTGCCAGCATCCTGACCATGGAGCAGATTCCGCAGACGATTTCGGCGTGGATTACCAGCATCACCCAGAACAAGCTGATTATCCTGCTGATGATCAATATCCTGCTGCTGATTGTCGGCTGCATCATGGACACGACCCCGGCCATTCTCGTGCTGGCGCCCATCCTGCTGCCCGTCGCCGTCAGCGTCGGCGTCAACCCGATTCATTTCGGCATCATCATGGTGGTGAATCTCGCCATCGGCTTCCTGACGCCGCCCCTGGGCATCAATCTGTTCGTCGCCTCACGCGTCGGGCAGACCACGCTCGACACGGTGGTCAAGGGAATCCTGCCGTTCATCCTGACGATGCTCGGCTGCCTGGTGTTGATCACCTATATTCCGAAGATTTCCATGTTCCTGCTCAATATGATGGGCAAATACCTGCCGGCGGTCGCCGCCGCCGCAGGCTGACTTTCCCGGCGGCCGCGTCGCTTCGCGGCCGCCGTTTCCGATGTGGATGCACGGTGGGGAACTATGGAATTTCAACATAATCCGTGTCATATCCCATGTGGGGTAGGCGCGCTGCCGCGTGGCCGGCGTTGCGGGCCATGGACAAGCAGCCGCAAAACATGAGGGGCGCCGTCATTCAATAACCATAACAGGACAGCACGATGAAAACTCGCAGTATCTTTTCCGCACGACTCCTGTGCGTTGTTCTTCTTTCTCTTTTTCCGGTTCCCGCCTTTGCCGCCGAACACCTCGACGGCACCAAACTCGGCGGGCTGTGGGGCCTGCCCTTTGTCGGCATGCTGCTCTCCATCGCCCTGATGCCGCTGTTTGCCGGGCACTTCTGGGAGCACCACCAGGGAAAGATCGCCTTTCTGTGGGCGCTGATCGTCGCTGTTCCACTGTTCATCTTCCAGGGCGGCGGCATCGCCGTCTATGAACTCGCCCATATCGTCCTCATCGACTATATCCCCTTTATAGTGCTGCTGCTGGCGCTGTTCACCGTGGCCGGCGGCATCGTCATCCGCGGCAACATCCATGGTTCGCCCAAAACCAACACGGCGTTGCTCGCCATCGGCGCGGTTCTGGCGAGCTGCATCGGCACCACCGGCGCCGCCATGGTGATGATCCGCCCGGTGATGCGCGCCAATGACAACCGCGTCCACAACGCCCATGTCATCATTTTCTTCATCTTCCTGGTCGCCAATATCGGCGGCTCCCTCACGCCGCTGGGCGACCCGCCGCTGTTCCTCGGCTTCCTGCATGGAGTCGATTTCTTCTGGACCACGACTCACCTGATCCGCGAAACGCTGTTCGTCGCCATTCTGCTGCTGGCTGTGTTCTTCGTGTTCGACACCTGGTATTACAAGAAGGAAGGCGTCACCAAATCCGACCCGACCCCTGACCGCAAGGTGCAGATTGTCGGCGGCGCCAATTTCCTGCTGGTCGCCGCCATCATCGGCATGATTCTGATGAGCGCCTCCATCGATATCGGCGCCGTCACCGTGTTGGGCGTCCATATCGAACTCATCAATGTGCTGCGGGACATCGGCATGATTGCCGTCGTGTTCATTTCGCTGAAACTGACGCCGAAGGAAAACCGCGTCGAGAACGATTTCACCTGGGGCCCGATTCTCGAGGTGGCCAAACTGTTCGCCGGCATTTTCATCACCATCGTTCCGGTGCTGGCGATTCTGAAGGCCGGCACCAACGGCATCCTCGCGCCGATGGTCTCGCTGGTGACGGCGGCGGACGGCACCCCGGTCAATGCCGCCTATTTCTGGCTGACCGGCTCGCTGTCGTCGTTCCTTGACAACGCTCCGACCTATCTGGTGTTCTTCCAGCTGGCCGGCGGCGACCCGCAGCAGCTGATGACCGCCGGCGCCCACACGCTCGCCGCCATCTCGACCGGCGCGGTGTACATGGGGGCCAACACCTATATCGGCAACGCCCCCAATTTCATGGTCTATGCCATCGCCCGCCAGGGCGGCGTCAAGATGCCGAGCTTCTTCGGATATATGATGTGGTCCGGCCTGATTCTGCTGCCCGTCTTCCTGCTGGTCACCCTGGTCTTCTTCATCTGAGCGGGGCCTGACCGTTTCGGGCAAGAGGAAACTGCAATGCTGAAACAACATGTGATCGAGGTTATCGAGAAAAACGGCATCATCGCCATCGCCCGCGGTTCCTCCACCGATGAGGTGCTGGCGGTGGCGGAAGCACTCCATGCCGGGGGGATCCGGGTGTTCGAGGTCACCTGCAATTCCCCCGGGTTTCTCGACAGCATCAAGGCGCTCAAGGAATCCTTCGGCGACAGGATGCAGATCGGCGCCGGCACCGTCACCAATCCGGTGCTGGCGGAACTGGTGTTGCAGGCCGGGGCGGATTTCGTTCTGGCGCCTGATTTCGACCCGGCGGTCATCGCCGCCGTGCACGAAAAGAAGCGCCTGATGATTCCCTCGGTCACCACCCCCACAGAAGTGATTCAGGCGCACCGTCTCGGCGTCGATCTGCTGAAGCTGTTCCCGGCAAGCGGCTTGGGGCCGTCCTATCTCAAGGATCTGCTCGGGCCCTTCCCCGAGGCGGCGCTCATTCCCGTCGGCGGTATCAGTCTCGACAATCTTGCCGCCTTTGCCCGGGCCGGCGCCTTCGCGTTCGGCGTCGGCGGCAGTCTGCTGAAAAAAACCTGGATTGACGGCGAAGACTGGGCGGCGCTGAGCAGAGAAGCTGAAAAGTACGTGGCCGCGTTCAAAGAAAACCGGAGGAAATAACCGCCATGAAAATCACCAGGCTCACCACCTATCGTCTGCCGCCGCGTTGGCTGTTCCTGAAAATCGACACCGATGAGGGCGTCACCGGTTGGGGCGAGCCGGTGATCGAAGGCCGGGCGCGAACGGTGGAGGCGGCGGTGCTGGATTTCGCCGATGTTCTCATCGGCCGGGACCCGACCCGCATCAACGAAATCTGGCAGACTCTCTACCGCGCCGTGTTCTATCGCGGCGGACCGATTCTGATGAGCGCCATCGCCGGGATTGACCAGGCGCTGTGGGATATCAAGGGCAAAACGCTGGGTGTGCCTGTCTATGAACTGCTGGGCGGCCTGGTGCGGGACCGGATCAAGGCCTACAGCTGGGTCGGCGGCGACCGTCCGTCGGAAGTCATCGCCGGCATCAAAAAACTGCAGCAAATCGGCTTCGACACCTTCAAGCTCAACGGCTGCAATGAGCTGGCCCCCATCGACAATTCCCGCAAGGTGGATGCCGCCGTCGCCATCGCCAATGAAATCCGTGGGGCTTTCGGCAGTGACATCGAATTCGGCCTGGATTTCCACGGCCGTGTGTCGGCCCCCATGGCCAAGGTGCTGATCAGGGAGCTGGAACCCTGCCGCCCGCTGTTCATCGAGGAACCGGTGCTGGCGGAACAGTGCGAATATTACGCGCGGCTGGCGGGCGCCACCCATATCCCCATCGCCGCCGGGGAACGCATGTTCTCGCGCTTCGAGTTCAAACGCGTGCTGGAAGGCGGCGGCGTCGCCATCCTGCAACCCGACCTCTCCCACGCCGGCGGCATCACCGAGTGCCTGAAAATCGCCGGTATGGCCGAAGCCTACGATGTGACGCTGGCGCCCCACTGCCCGCTCGGGCCCATCGCGCTTTCCTCCTGCCTGCAGATCGATTTCGTGTCGCGCAATGCCGTGTTCCAGGAGCAGAGCATGGGCATCCACTACAACCAGGGCGCGGAACTGCTGGATTATGTCGACAACAAGCAGGATTTCGACATGAGCGACGGGTACTTCCATCCGCCGAAGAAACCCGGACTCGGCGTCGATGTCAACGAGGAGCTGGTGATCGAGCGCAGCAAAAACGCCGGTGACTGGCGCAACCCCGTCTGGCATTACGACGACGGCTCCGTCGCCGAGTGGTGAAGCGAAATCTTCCGGCTGATTCGGACGACACGCCGTCTTTACGCTAAATTGAGAACTCTCCGGTATATTTCCCGGCCGTTACCCTTTTTCGTATCCCGTAGGGAAAAAGCGTCACTCCCGGAAAGAACCGCCATGCGCCGCATTTCATTTGTCGTCCCGGTCTTCAACGAGGAAGAGTCCATTCCGGTTTTCCTGAAGACCATGGAGGAAACACTCGCTCCCCTCACGGGCGCTTATACGTTTGATTATGTGTTCGTCAACGACGGCAGCCGCGATAAAACCCTTGAGGTGCTGGTTGAAGCCAAAAAACAGTACCCGGCCATTTCCATCGTCGATTTTTCGCGCAATTTCGGCAAGGAAGCGGCGCTGACCGCCGGTATCGACAACAGCAAGGGCGACGCGGTCATCCCGATGGACGTGGACCTGCAGGACCCGCCGGAGGTGGTGCCCAAGCTCATAAAAAAATGGGAGGAAGGCTACGAGGTGGTGCTGGCGCGCCGGGCTGACCGCTCCTCCGACAGCCGCGCCAAACGATTGACGGCGTTGTGGTTTTATCAGTTCATCAACATTATCGCCAAGCCGCAGATTCCCGAGAATGTCGGGGATTTCCGCCTGATGGACCGCAAGGTGGTGGAGGCGCTGAAGCGCTTGCCGGAACGCCGGCGCTTCATGAAGGGGCTGTTCGCCTGGGTGGGGTTCAACACGGCGGTGGTGGACTACGAACGCCAGGTGCGCCAGGCCGGGGTTACCAAGTTCTCCGGCTGGAAGCTTTGGAACTTCGCCCTCGAGGGCATCACCAGCTTTTCCACGGCGCTTTTGGAAATCTGGACCTATATCGGCCTGCTGATATCATCCAGCGCCTTTCTCTACCTCGCGTACATCATTCTCAGAACGCTGCTTTTCGGCAGAGACATCGAAGGCTATTCTTCCACCCTGGCGACCATTCTGTTCCTCGGCGGGGCTCAGATGGTCGGTCTCGGTATTCTCGGCGTCTATATCGGACGCATTTACGTGGAAGTGAAAAACCGTCCGATTTACATTGTCCGTGACTATTTCCCGGAAGGCTGACCCATGGATCCCTCCGCCTATGTTCTGATGTCTGAAACCGAAGACAAACACTGGTGGTTTCGCGGCCGCCGCGCCGCCATCACCGTGTTGCTCGATTCACTCAAGCTGCCCGCCGGCGCGGCCATCTGTGAACTCGGCGCCGGAACCGGCGGCAATCTGGCGCTGCTCAAGCGCTACGGCACGGTCAGTGGATTGGAACTCGACGAATACGCCCGGGACCTGGCCTGCAAAAAATCCGGGCTCGACATCCTTCCCGGCAAGCTTCCCCAGGACGTACCCTTTGCCGACCATTCCTTTGACCTGGTGTGCCTGTTCGATGTGCTGGAACATGTGCACGAGGATTATGAGACGCTGGTGGCAATCCGCCGCCTGCTGAAACCCGGCGGCGCGGTGATGATCACCATTCCGGCCTATCAGTGGATGTGGAGCGCCCATGACAAGGTGTTGCACCATTTCCGGCGCTATTCCCGCACCCGCTTCACGGAGCTCTTCACGTCCGCCGGATATCGGGCGGAAAAGCTGAGTTATTTCAATCTCACCCTGTTCCCGCTGGCGGCGGTTGTACGCCTGATGGACCGCCTGCTGAAGCGCGAGAAATCCACCGGCGACCAGGTGCCCTTCGGGCCGATCAACAGTCTCTTCGCCTGGATCACGGAAACCGAAGCACAGCTTTTGAAAACCCGGAACCTGCCTTATGGGTCATCTCTAGTGGCGATTCTGCGGGTGAATGAAAAGTGGTAAGGGGCGGCACCGCCGACTCATGAATTCATCCTGCCGGTGAAACCCCTTGGCGTCCCCGCGGCGCGCGTTCATCTTCGGGGTTCAATCGAAGGTCGGCGCCAGCGTCACTTCCAGACCGTCGAGCTCCTCCGACCAGATAATCTGGCAGGAGAGCCGTGAGGTGGATTTGGTGTTGGGGGTCTGGTCGAGCTGCGCCTCTTCCTCGGCGCTGGGAGGCGTCAGTTTGTCCTCCCATTCCGGCGCGACATAGACATGACAGGTGGCGCATTCGAGGCAGCCGCCGCACAGACCTTCCACGGGAAGCTCCCAGTCACGCATGATTTCCATCACGCGCCAACCCTCCAGGGCCTCCAGCTCATGCCGTTCGCCTTCGCGATCCGTGACATAGATCACGCCCATAGCAGTGTCCCTCCGGCTTTCCGGCGGGCGGAACAGGCCGCCCGCGCCGGTTGCCTTTAGCGAATCGCCCGCGGTTCGTCAAATATCCAGATTGGCGACGGACAGCGCGTTGGACTGGATGAACTCGCGGCGCGGTTCGACCACATCGCCCATCAGCTTGACGAAGATATCGTCGGCCTCCGCCGCTTCCTTGACCTTGACCTGCAGCAGGGTCCGCACGTCACGGTCCAGGGTGGTTTCCCACAGCTGCTGCGCCGTCATTTCGCCGAGGCCTTTGTAGCGCTGCAACTGCAAGCCCTTGCGCGCCAGGGCGACGATGGTGTCGAACAGGGAGAGGGGCCCATGGATGCGGTGCTCCTCGCCCTTGCGTTCGAGAATCACCTGCTCGCCGTAAACCTCGCGCAAGTCTTCGGCGTGTTCGTTGAGGCGCAGGGCTTCCTGCCCGGAGAGCAGGCCGGCGTCCAGATGACGGTATTGCGTGACGCCGCGCAATGTGCGCCACAGGCGATAACCGCCGTCAACCACTTCGCCGCGCCAGCCGCGCTCGATTTCATCGGCCATGTCATCCAGACGCCCGGCGATGAGGGCGGCCACACGGGGGCCCCTTTCCGGGTCATCCACCACTCCCGGGGCCAACGCTCCGGCAATGGCGGCCTGCTCCACCGTGGTGTGATCATAACGGGAGTGCAGGTTGTGCATGATAACGCGGATGAACCGCGCTTCGTTGAGCAGCGCCCGCAGCTGATCGTCGCGGAAGATCATTCCGGTTGAGAGCTTCAGGGTGGCGCCTTCGATGCCGGTGTCGATGAGATAGTCCTCCAGAGCCCGTTCGTCTTTGAGATACAGGGTCTGCTTGCCGCGGGAGGCCTTGTAGAGCGGCGGCTGGGCGATGTAGAGATGGCCGCGTTCCACGAGTTCCGGCATCTGGCGGAAAAAGAATGTCAGCAGCAGAGTGCGGATATGCGAGCCGTCAACGTCGGCGTCGGTCATGATGATGATGCGGTGATACCGCAGCTTGTCGATATTGAATTCCTCCCGGCCGATGCCGGTGCCGAGCGCGGTGATGAGCGTGCCGATCTCCTGGCTGGACAGCATTTTGTCAAAGCGGGCCCGCTCGACGTTGAGGATTTTGCCGCGCAGCGGCAGCACTGCCTGAAAGGCGCGGTCCCGCCCCTGCTTGGCCGAGCCGCCGGCGGAATCGCCCTCGACCAGCAGCAGTTCGCATTTTGAAGGATCGCGCTCCTGGCAATCCGCCAGTTTTCCCGGCAGCGAGGCGACATCGAGCGCGCCTTTGCGGCGGGTGAGTTCCCGGGCCTTGCGGGCCGCCTCGCGGGCGGTCGCCGCCTCCACCACCTTGGAAACGATGGTTTTAGCCTCGTTCGGGTGCTCCTCGAACCAGGCCTGCAACGCTTCGTTGACGATGGACTCGACCACCGGACGCACTTCCGAGGACACCAGCTTGTCTTTGGTTTGCGAGGAAAATTTCGGGTCCGGCACCTTCACCGAGACAATGGCGGTCAGACCTTCCCGGCAGTCATCGCCGGTCAGCTGGATTTTCTCCTTTTTTGTCAACCCGGAACTGTCGGCGTAACCGGTCACCTGCCGAGTCAGGGCCGAGCGGAACCCGGCAAGGTGCGTGCCGCCGTCGCGCTGCGGGATGTTGTTGGTGAAACACAGCACGTTTTCATGGTAGGAATCGTTCCACCACAGTGCCACCTCGACGCTGATATCGTTGCGTTCGGACGAAAGCACGATGGGGTTGGGCACCAGCGGCGTCTTGGTGCGGTCAAGATAGCGCACGAACGCCTCGATACCGCCTTCATACATCAGGGTGACGGATTTCGGCTCTTCGGCGCGCTTGTCGGTGAAGACAATGCGCACGCCGGAATTGAGAAAGGCCAGTTCGCGCAGGCGCCGTTCCAGGGTCTCGAAATCGAAACGAACCATGGTGAACGTGTCAAGACTGGGCAGGAAGGTCACCTCGGTGCCGCGCTTGCCGCCCGCCGGGCCGACTTCCCTGAGCGGCGCCACCGCGACGCCGTGACGGAATTCAACATAGTGTTCCTTGTCGTCCCGCCAGATGCGCAGTTTCAGCCACTTCGACAGGGCGTTGACCACCGACACGCCGACGCCGTGCAAACCGCCCGACACCTTGTAGGAGTTCTGGTCAAACTTGCCGCCGGAGTGCAGTTCCGTCATGATGACTTCCGCCGCCGACACGCCTTCCTCGTGGTGGATGGCGGTGGGGATGCCGCGGCCGTTGTCGGTGACGGTGCAGGAACCGTCGGCATTGAGCGTGACGGTCACTTCCGTGGCATAACCGGCCAGCGCCTCGTCAATGGCGTTGTCCACCACCTCGTAGACCATGTGGTGCAACCCGGAGCCGTCGTCGGTATCGCCGATATACATGCCGGGCCGTTTGCGCACGGCATCGAGGCCCTTCAGGACTTTAATGGAATCTGCGCCGTAATCGTCCGGTTCCGGGATATGTTCTTCCGTCATTCTGTATCCTTAACTGATCCGGTGCGCCGCCTGAAATTCAAGCGGTGACAAATCCGGAGCTCCGCCCCGGAAAAACCCGAAGGCCGGGGAACGGAAATGTTGAATTGTAACGCTGTTACAGGCGTCTTTGCCGGGTGATTCGCCCCACCGGTCATTGTACCGGAAAAAGCCGTTCAAGGGAAACCCACGCCTCCCGAACCACACCGTGACGTAACGCTTCTATTGTTATCTATATAGTGCATTTCAAGGATTTCATCGCGTTTTTTCGAGAGTTTGGCGGAATTATCAACAAAAGGGAAAACCGCGTCTTCACCGTCATCCCCGCGGCGGAATGTGGAACAGATCGGCGCGCTCCGCCAGCCCGGAAAAAACACTTTCATCGGCGCCGGTCACCCAGACCTGCCCGGAAAACCCCTCGAGGGTGTCGAACAGCGCTTTCCGGCGGATGGTATCGAGATGGGCGGCGATTTCATCGAGCAGCACCAGCGGAGCGATGCCGCTCATCTGCTTGATGAGGCGGGCTTGGGCGAGGATGAGCCCGATGAGCAGCGCCTTCTGCTCCCCCGTCGACGCGCGCCCGGCAGCGACGGCCTTGGGGCCGTGAATCACAACGAGATCACTGGTTTGCGGGCCGATGAGCGTGCGCGCCGCCGCCTTGTCCTGGGCACGATTGTCACGCAGAAGCACCCTGTAGGCGTCTTCGGCTTCCACCGCCGGTTTGCCGGCCACCAGGGCATCCACGTCCCCCTTCAGTTCCAGCACGGCAAAGGGGAAGGGCGAAGCGTCGTCGCGGGTGGCGGCGATGAGCCCGCTGAGCCGCTCCACCGCCTCCTTGCGGGCCAGCGCCACGGCGATACCCAGTTCGACGATTTCCCGCTCCACGGCATCGAGCCAGGCAACGCGCCCCGGCGTTTCCTCGAGAATACGGTTGCGGGACCTCAAAGCCCGCTCCAGCGCGCTGACCCGGGCGCCGTGGGCGCTGTCCACCGCCAGCACCAACCGGTCGAGAAACCGGCGGCGCTCCCCTGCGGACCCCCGGAACAAGCCGTCCATATCCGGAGTGAGCCACAGCACCCGCATATATTCGGTAAAGGCGGCGGCCGAAGGAACCGGAACACCGTCAATGCGGTGCTGCCGCTGATATCCTTTGGGCGCCTCAAGGCTGCTGACAAGCCCGGTGCCCAGCCGCTTTTCGCCGAATTCGCTATCGAGAGTAACGGAGACGGAAAAACCGGAGCAAGACGGGGCTTCGCTTTGCGCCGCTCCCCCGGGAGGGCGGTGCACCATGTCGGCAAACTCGGCCCGCCGCAAACCACGTCCCGGAGCAAACAGCGACAGGGCCTCGAGAATGTTGGTCTTGCCGACACCGTTATCGCCGATCAACACCACAACGGAGCGGGCGGGCCTCAGCGTCAGAGACACGTGATTCCGAAAACCGCTCAACATCACCTGAGCGATTCGGGGAAGAAGCATGGAAACCACCAGTTCCTCAGACGCGCATCGGCATCAGAATATAGAGGGCCGCCGAACCTTCACGGTTTTGAATGAGGGCGGGGGCATTGGAATCGAGGAATTTGAACACCGCGGTATCGGCATCCAGCTGCCCGGCAATGTCCAACAGATATTTGGCGTTGAACCCGATTTCCATGGCCGGGGAATCATAATCCACCTCCAGGTCTTCGCTGGCCGAGCCGGAATCCGGATTGTTGACCGACAGCGTCAACTTGCCGTCACTCAACGCCAGCTTGATCGCACGGCTCTTTTCCTGGGCCATCGTCGCGACGCGATCCACCGCGCGGGTGAAGACGTCCCGCTCCACGAAGAGCGTGCGGTCATTACCGGCGGGGATCACCCGCTGATAATCCGGATAGGTGCCGTCGATCAGCTTGGATGTGAACACCACGGTGCCGAAAGTCAGCCGGATTTTCGCCGTGGACAGTTCCACCCGGATACTTTCGGTGCCGTCTTCCACCAGTTTCAGAATCTCGGACACCGCTTTGCGGGAGACGATGACACCGGGCATACCGGCAGCGCCCTCCGGCGCCGCGACGTCAACCCGGGCGAGACGATGCCCGTCGGTGGCCACCGAGCGCAGCCAGGTTTCACCGTTGTTCTCCAACACATGGAAGAAGATGCCGTTGAGATAATAGCGGGTCTCTTCCGTGGAGATGGCGAACTGGGTTTTGTCGATGAGCAGCTTCAGATTCGCTGCGGGAATCGTGAATTCGTGGGAAAAATCTCCTTCAGCGATATTGGGAAAGTCCGTTTCCGGCAGAGTCTGCAGCACAAACCGGGAGCGCCCGGAACGGATGACAATCTGGTTACCCTCATCGGAGGTTTCCAGCGAAACCTGAGCCCCCTCGGGCAGCTTTCGGACGATATCGTGAATGACATAAGCCGGAACCGTCGTCGCGCCTCCTTGAACAACCTCGGCGGCAATCGCTTCGGTGACCTCGATATCGAGGTCGGTCGCCTTGAGATGCAGAGCGTTTTCCCCGGTTCGCAGCAGAATATTCGACAAAATCGGAATCGTGGTCCGACGTTCAACAATCCGATGCACATGTCCTAGCGATCTGAGAAGAGTCGCGCGTTCCAACGTCACTTTCATGGATTGTTCGCCACCTTTCGCGTTATCGTTATTGACTGCCTACCGGGAAACAAACCGACCGCGAATCCCCCTCGGCCGCCACACAATTAAAACCCCAACAGAATTCCCACGGCTTCTTTTCGGCGGGAACTCCCATTATTGCCAAAGACGCCGTTCGCGAAACCCAACCCGCCCGACAGGCAATTGGCAACGGTTCGCGACACCTTCCCGCCGACATTCCGGCAACGCCGGGGGAGCGCTGCGCAAACCCAAGGCGGACAACGCTTCCCGACACCGGAAACCCGGCGGGAACGACAAGTTAATTCAGGAAATGCCGGAGCGCAACAAAAAACTCATTCCTGGAGCATTCGTTTCAGAAGTTCCACTTCATCCGACAACAAATTGTCCTCGCTCAGCGCTTTTTCGATCTTCCGCACAGCATGGAGCACCGTGGTATGATCGCGCCCACCGAACCGCCGTCCGATTTCCGGCAGGGAACGCATGGTCAGGGATTTGGCCAGATACATGGCAATCTGTCGCGGGCGGACAACCGCGGCAGTGCGCCGCTCAGACAGGATATCGGCCCGCGACACATTGTATCGGCTGGCGACAAGTTTTTGAATATCTTCGATTTTGACACGCTTGGGTTCGCGGTTGCGCACAAGATCGCGAATGGCCGCCTCGGCGGTTTCCACGGTAATCGGTGTTCCGGTGAGGGTCACATGGGCCAGAAGCCGGTTGACGGCGCCGTCAAGATCCCGCCCATTGGTGGTAATGGCATGGGCGACATAGGAGATGACCGAGTCGCTGACGTCAAATCCGGGATGAACGCCTGCCAGGGAGGCGATACGTGAGTGCAGAATGGAGGCGCGAAGCTCTTCGTCCAACGGGCCGACTTCCACCACCAGCCCTCCGGCGAGGCGTGAGCGCACGCGTTCTTCAAGGCTTTCCAGCTCCATGGGCGGACGATCCGCCGCCACGACAATTTGCCGCCCGGCATCAATCAGAGCGTTGATGGTATGGCCGAATTCCTGCTGAATGGATTTTCCCTGGATGAACTGCACATCGTCAATGATGAGAAGGTCTATCCCCCTCAGGCGCTCCTTGAAAGCCAGCGCGTTCTGCGCCTTGAGAGCCGCGACGAATCCATACATGAACCGGTCGGCGGTCAGGTAAATGACGCGTTTTCCGCTGTTGCGCACTTCGTGCCCGATGGCGTGCAAAAGATGGGTCTTGCCCAAGCCGACACCGGCATGGATAAACAACGGGTTATAGAGGCTGACTCCCTCATGGATTTCAGCAATGCGTTCGGCCGCGGCATGGGCAAGCTTGTTGGCCTTGCCGACGATGAATGCTTCAAACGTGAAACGCGGCTCGAGAGGAGCGCCGCCGAGGTCGGAAATATCGCTGCGATCATCCGCCGGCGCCGCGGTTTTCGTGACGATATCGGCACTGAAAGCGATAGGGTGCACGGGCTCGACAACAGCCCGCGATTCAACCGGTTTTCGCACCGTGACCGGCTCACGGATTGCGGCAGCGCCGCGCACCATGATCGCCAGACGATCGATATTCAGATTTTCGGCCCGGCAAACCGTCAAAACACGGTCTTGATAATGCGCCTCGATCCAGCTTTTCAAAAACCGGGTCGGTACCGACAGGCGGGCGCACGCTTCGGAAACTCCCTCAATTTCCAACCTCCCGAACCAACTCGCATAAACGTCCTCTCCCAATTCGGCACGCAGGCGCCGCTTCACACGGTCCCATACCGCTCGTATTGAGGGCTCTTCCGGTTCTTCGGCAATGACTCCAGGTTCAAAAGTGACGTCTTTCTGTATTGAGCTGTTTCGATGCATTACTGACCTCAAAGGCAAGAAGTGGATTACAACCTGTAGCGGACCCTGGAAAAAACGCACCTCCTGGAAGACTTCACAAGACTTCCTTAGAATTGACGACCGAAATTCTTATTTCACATTACAAGTCCAACGGGTTAAATTTTATTATTATTCAACTTCTGCCAATCTACACGGACAGATTAGCTTACTCTCCTGGAACACACACAACCGAAGCATCCCTGTTTGCGAAACTATGCTATAGAGCGTTCGATTTCTTCATGCACTCCACTTGTAACGATTGTCACCATACACAGGCTCGTTGCCGGGTGCAACAATTTCTGACGGAATTTTTCAAAATAAGATGACGTTCATAAAATTTTCGATTTTCGCGTTTCGTTGCCAAATCCCGTATTTTCCATAAAAAACAAACGCCTTTGCCCATCTTTTATAATATTTGCAACTCGAAATAGGATATTTATCAGAGCGATTCAACGCGATTCAGCATTCATGATGTCGGGGTTGGCGCCGCCACTCCCGCCGATCACCGGCAACGGCGAAGCGCCCCGCGACTCATGCTTGATTGCCGATGCCGTAACACAATGATTCTGTAACACAACACCCGAACCGAACAGTATCCGGGTCGCTTTCCCTCATACTTCGCCCCCGACATGAAGCGCAACCGGCGGTTTCGTCTTGACGGAACGATATGACTTCAGGCAAGGAAACCACGACGCAGGTTTCCCGAACACGGGAAGAACCGGAGAACCCGAATGGTCACCAGGGTCACAACCGTTTCGTTTGAAGGCATTGAAGCACGCGCCGTCGATGTGCAGGTGCAGATCGTCAACGGCACCATCGGCGTGACCATTGTCGGCCTGCCTGACAAGGCCGTAGCCGAATCGCGGGAACGGGTGCGCTCGGCTCTGGTTGCCTCGGGATTGGCGCTGCCGATGAAGCGAATCACCATCAACCTGGCCCCGGCGGACCTGCCGAAGGAAGGCAGCCATTAC
>JAISTL010000206.1 GCA_031272615.1 Methylobacteriaceae bacterium
CACTGCCGCCGAGATTTCATCGATGCGCACCACCGGTTCGGCGTCGGTCAGCCCGGAAAGCCGCAGCATGTTTCCAGTCAATTGCAAGCGCGCCGCCGCATCCGGAAGGTCGAACAACACCATTCCTTTCAGCGCCGCCTGGTTTTTCCCGCCCTTGAACAGAACCTTGTTGAGAAGAACAGCGCGTTCCAGCTCGCTCCAGGCGGCGTTCACCGAGATTTCATCCACGATTACCGGCGAGGCATCCTTGTCATTGAGGAGAATCTCGCCGGAATGGGCGGTGAGTGTGCCCTCCAGCCTTTCGACAACATCATTGTCGACGGCGGCATGCAGCTCCCCGGAAACGCTTATGTCCGTCGTCAGCGGCAGAGAGGAGAGACCGGCAAGCAGGATGATATCCCGAATGGACGCCTGTTCGACGTGGATATCCGACCGGAAAGCCGTTTCCCCCGAGCGGACCACGCTACCGAAAAGACGCCATTCTCCCTGCTCTCCGGAACCGGACGCCTGGAAACTGCGGTGATCATTCGTTGTGCGCGTCACCGACGCCGTGAGATTGTTGAATTGCCGGGTCAAATGCCTGTCAACGCTTTCGACCGTCAGGTCCGAATTGGAAACCCGGGCGTACTGCAGATGGCTCAACAGCCCGGCGTCATCGAACACCTCGCCGAACAGGCGACGCAGTTGACGGGACACGGCGCTGCCACCGCCGACATCCGCAAGGGGGGAAGCCCCGGCGGGCGCCGGGACGGAAACGTCTTCCGGCTTGAAATCCGCTTCCGGCGGCGCCATGGCCAGGGAACCATCCTTGTGAATCAACACCCGGAGGCGAACATCATCCAAATCAAGGGTCCGCGGTTCGATGCCGCCGCGCAGCAGCGGCAGAAAGCTGACAGCCATGGTCGCGTTGCCGGCGCGGATGACCGGAACCCCCTGGGCGTTGCGGACAATCAACTTGTTGATCCGCAAGCCGGGAGCGTGCTGGTAGAGCGTCAACGCCACCGAGTCGAACGACAGGGACCAGCCCGGTCTCAAAGAGTGCGCCAGCCGTGCGGCAATGTGTTCCGGCGAGCGGCCGACGTCCAGCGGCCCGTACAGCAGGCGCAGATACAATCCGCCCGCGACAATGACGGAAAAAGCCGCGAGGACCAAAACAACCCGCAAAATCCACCGGATCGGCCCGGACGTCCCTTTACGCAAGCTGCCGCTTTGGAGTACTTTCATTGGCGTGTTCGTTCAACCCAAGTCGTTTCCCCGGTCGGCGCCGCGCGGGCAAAGGCCGGGAATGAAGCTGTTCCGCAAAGCGTTGCCCGGTCAAGGCGGCGCCTGTCGCGAATCCGAGTCCCTCCCGACGTGTGGCAGCGTCCGGTCAAGGGGAAAGCATCGAAATGTACTCCGCTTTCAAGGCAAAACGAAGACTTGATTCCACCGGGCGTCCCGTTTTCAAAAGAAACCTTGACGCCCAACACCGGCTCCCATGATGGAGAATGATCCATGACTCTGAAAACGGGCGATACAGCCCCTGATTTCACCCTGCCTGTGACCGACGGCGGCAACCTGACCCTCTCTTCACTTCGCGGGAAAAAAGTTGTTCTTTTCTTTTACCCCAAAGACAATACCTCCGGATGCTCTCTCGAAAGCCAGAATTTCGACGCCTTGAAGCAGGAATTCGCCGTCTGCGGAACCGCCGTTGTCGGGCTGTCGCCCGACAGCATCAAAAGCCACCAATGCTTCCAGAAAGACAAGGGATTGACCGTCTCTCTGGTCTCCGACGAAAACCTGGATACCCTGAAAGCCTACGGGGTATGGAAAGAGAAGCATATGGCGGGACGCTCCTATATGGGGGTTGAACGCACCACCATGCTCATCGACGGCGAAGGTATCATCCGGCGCATCTGGCCGAAGGTGAAGGTGATCGGCCACGCCGGAGAAGTGCTCGAGGCGGCGCGGACCCTCGCCTGACGCTCTCCCGAGAACGCCCCGGGGGCCTAGTCGATATCCTCCACTTCGCCGTGCTCACCGCTGACGCGCTGGGCCAGGGCCGCTTCCCTGAAATTGTCCAGGTCGCCGTCCAACTCGTCGGAGGGCGACGTGGACTGTTCACCGGTGCGCAGGTCTTTCACCAGCTGATAGGGCTGCAGTACATAGGAGCGGATTTGGTGCCCCCAGCCGATATCGGTCTTGGCGGCCTCGACGGCATTGGCCTGCTCCTCGCGTTTCTTGAGTTCCAGCTCATAAAGCCGGGCGCGCAGCATCGCCCAGGCTGTCGCCTTGTTCTGGTGCTGAGAGCGCTGCTGCTGGCAGGACACCACGATTCCCGTGGGAATATGGGTGATGCGCACCGCGGACTCCGTGCGGTTGATGTGCTGCCCGCCGGCGCCCGAAGCGCGGTAGGTATCGATGCGACAATCGGATTCGTTGATGTCGATGGTGATGCGGTCGTCGATGACCGGATCCACCCACACGGAGGCAAACCTGGTGTGACGCCGGGCATTGGAGTCAAAGGGAGAGATGCGAACCAGG
>JAISTL010000239.1 GCA_031272615.1 Methylobacteriaceae bacterium
GAATCGGCGAGCCGGTGAACACCTCGATGAGATCGCCGACAAGTTCTATCGCTTCACGAATCCATAATACCCGGGACCGGCCGGAAAACGGCAGGTCCCGCACCGCCCGCCTCGACAGCAGATGAAAGGCGGCGAGCATTCCGGTTTCACCGGGGGCCGGCGAATAATCGCGCTCGGGGTTCACGAGAAACACCGGCGGTTCCGTATTCCACAACAGTGCGGCGGTCTGCTCGAGCGACGCGGTGTCCGCCAATTCCACCGCATCCCGCCCGCGATACCACAACCGCCCGCCCCAAACGCAGGAAACCGCCGGCGCCGGTGCTTCGGACGGCGGGCATCCGGAATCGGGCGCCACGGAGCCGGCCGGATTATGCGCCGGTTTGCCGGCTGCCCGGCGTTTTCCGGCGTTGCGGCCCGCCATGCGCTCGACGTCTTCGCTGTGATAGAGGCTCCTGTGTGACTCCTTCGGGTCGGGTTTGGCGCGTATTTTCCCGCGGCTGACATTGGCATAAAGGGTTTGCGGCAGAACGCCGAGAATATCCAGGGCCTGGGAAGCGGTCAACCACGCCATCGATTTTCAACCCCCCGTTTGGTGTTGAGGACAGTCCGAAGCGATCCCGGTTGGAAAGCTCCGCAGGCGCAAGACTACACGTCCTCAGGATTGACGTCAATCTTCAAGGCTAATCGATTGATGAATCGGCATAAATTAATCATTCTGACGGCCTGGTTCCACTGCTTCGCCCCGGGGAGCATTCCCAACCCATGGCCGCAACGGCCTCATCCCCTGAACCGGAAACCGATTTTCCTTGTCAGACCGGCCGTTCCGGATTAGGAAGCCGCCGGGGAAACATGAAAGGACCGCGCCCATGTCATTGGAAAACGCCAGGCGTCACCTCGCCCGTTTCGGCAAGGCCGACAGCATTCTTGAATTCCCGGTGAGCAGCGCCACCGTCCACGACGCGGCGCTGGCTCTCGACACCGAAGACAGGCGCATCGCCAAAACCCTTTCGTTCCGCGGCGCGGCCGAACCCTCCGCCGCCGGTTTTCCCTGTATATTGGTGGTGGCCGCGGGGGATGCCCGCATCGACAACCGCAAGTTCCGCGAGCATTTCGGCTTCAAGGCGCGCATGCTCAACGCCGACGAAGCGATTGCGGCCACCGGGCACGCGGTGGGCGGCGTCTGTCCGTTCGGCGTCGACAACCCGCTGGCGGACATCTACCTCGATGTGTCGCTCAACCGTTTCACAACGGTGTTCCCGGCCTGCGGCTCCGGCAACTCCGCCATCGAACTCACCATCGACGAACTGGAACGCTGCTCCGCGGCCAAGGGCTGGGTTGACGTGTGCAAGGATTGGGAAGGACAGTGATACCCTGTCCTTCCCGTGCAACCTCGTCCGCTCCGGATGCGCCCGGCTTCTGTCACAAATGATTGGTCCGCTTCCGGCCCGCTACTTCGTCCCGAACATGCGGTCGCCGGCGTCGCCGAGGCCGGGAACGATATAACCGTGGTCATTGAGATGATCGTCAATGGCCGCCGTCCACACCGGCACGTCGGGATGCGCCTCACAGAACGCCAAGATTCCCTCGGGCGCCGCGATGAGACAGATGAAACGGATATCCCTGGCACCGCGCTTTTTCAGCTGCGCCACGGCGGCAATGGCCGAATGCCCCGTCGCCAGCATCGGGTCCAGCACCATCGTCAGACGGTCGGCGATGTCACTGGGCGCCTTGAAATAGTATTCCACCGCCTCGAGGGTTTTCGGGTCGCGATACAGGCCGATATGCGCCACGCGGGCCGACGGCACCAGGCTCAGCATCCCGTCGAGAAAGCCGACGCCGGCCCGAAGAATCGGGGCGAACACCAGCTTTTTGCCCGAAATCATCGGCGATTTGATTTTGGCCAGCGGCGTTTCGATATCCACCAGCTCCAACGGCAGTTCCCGGGTGATTTCATAACAAATCAGAGTGCCGATTTCATTGAGAAGCTGGCGGAAATTGCTCGTCGACCGTTTCACGTCACGAATCAAGGTCAGCTTGTGTTGCACCAGCGGATGATCCACGAGGTGTACATTGGCCGGAATTTCGTTCACAGTCATCGTCATGGAAGCCTCCCGAAGATAAAGATCGTGTTGTTTTCAGTCTTATAACGGGGCCTCGGGGCAGTTTCCACGCCTGTTTTTTTCAAAACGCATTTTCCAGTGGGTTACGGAGAAAAACCTCCGTAACCCATGCTCCATCACCCGCCGGCGCCGGGCCCATGCCGCCGGTTCAAAGGCCCGATTTGATCTGGGTCCACAACCGGGTTGTGTAGCGCTGGGATTTCGCGCCGTAAACGGTGTTGACGAACAGCCGCTTCATGACATCCTCGCCGGGATACACGCCGGGGTCGTCAAGAAGCTCTTTGTTGACCAACTCCTTGGCGGCGAGAACCCCCGAGGCGAAGCTGACGAAGTTGGAATTGGCCGCCGCCACTTCCGGACGCAACAGATAGTTGATAAAGGCATGGGCCTCGTCGGGATGGGGAGCGTCCGCCGGAATCACCAGGTTGTCAAACCAGATCATCGCGCCTTCCTTGGGAATGACATAGCGGATGTTCACGCCGTTCTTCGCTTCCTCGGCGCGGTTCCTGGCCTGGAGCATATCGCCGGAATAGCCGACCGCCAGGCAGATGCTGCCGTTGGCCAGCATA
Source organism: Methylobacteriaceae bacterium (assembly GCA_031272615.1). GTDB lineage: Bacteria > Pseudomonadota > Alphaproteobacteria > Rhizobiales > Beijerinckiaceae > Hohaiivirga. Next base: position 2,690 of record JAISTL010000239.1, read on the forward strand.
TCGATGTATTCCGAGGAGTGGAACTTGGTGATGTTCTTGCGGATGGGCATCAGAGCTTCGGCGGCCTTGCGCAAATCGGCTTCGTTTTTGGAATCCGGGTCGAGGCCGATATAGTTCAACAGCGTCGGGAACATGTCCTCGGAGCTGTCCAGCATGTATACCCCGCAGGGGTACAGCTTGTCGGAGTATTCCTGTTTGAACACCAGGTCCCAGCTGTCAACCGGAGCGGTGTCGCCGAGGATCTTCAGCACGGAGTCCTCGTTGTAGGCGTAGCCGGTGGTGCCCCACATATAGTTGACGGCATACCGGTTTCCGGGGTCGTAGGTGGCCAGACGTTCCGCGATGTCCGGCCAGACGTTCTTCAAATTGGGCAGCTTGGTTTTGTCCAAGGGCAGCAGGACATTGGTGGGAATCAGACGCTGGATGAACGGCGCCGACGGCACAACGACATCGTAGTTTGATTTTCCCGCCAGCAGCTTGGTTTCAACGATTTCATTGTTGTCATAGGTGTCGTAGACGACCTTGATGCCGGTTTCCTTGGTGAAATTTTCGAGCACTTGCGGATCGACGTAATCCGACCAGTTATAGACATTGACGACTCGTTCCTGAGCAACGGCAGTCGTTGAGAAAACGAACCCGATGGCACATAACGCCAGATTTTTACGGATCATCGCGCGCTTACCCTCCTTTGACACTCAAGTTCAAGAAAAGGCGGGCGGTTCATTCCGTTCCGGAGAACAACGCCCATTCAAACGGACGGTGGTACACCTCGTCCAATACCGCCATGTTTACAAATATTAATTTCGCCCCGGCGTCAACATAACAAATATAAGTATAGGGTGGGAAATCCAAAAGAAAACCGTTTATTCATGAAAAGCCCGGTCTTCGGGGAGCGGACGGATGCCGCCGAACACCCTGCGGCCGCTGACATAAGTCGCCGCCACCGCCCGTTCGTCGCCGAGAATCATCTGCACGAACAGTTGTTCCGCAAGGCTTTCACAGGTTGCCATCCGGCGGCGAATCAGCGGAGTGGAAAACAGATCGAGAATCACCACATCCGCCTCCATCCCGGCTTCGAGCGAACCGACCCTGTCGTCCAGGTACAACGCCCGGGCGGCGCCGCGGGTCGCCAGATAGAACGCTTTCACCGGCGACAGGGCATAGCCGTTCAACTGGGCGACCTTGTAGGCCTCCGCCATGCAGCGAAGCGGCGAAAAGCTGTCGCCGCCGCCGATATCCGTCGCCAGTCCGGTCCTTATCGGAGCGCGCCCGTCCATGTAACTCCGGCGGATATCGAAACAGCCGCTGCCGACGAAGAGATTGGAATTCGGGCAATGGGCGATGGCGGCGCCGGTTTCCCGGAACAGGTCCCACTCTCTTTCGCTCATATGAATGCCGTGCCCGTAAATCGCCCTGGGCCGCATCAGCCCGTACCGCGCATAAACATCGGCATAATCCGCGCAATCGGGGAAGAGCTCCCGCACCCGGTCTATCTCCCGCGGGTTTTCCGAAATATGCGATTGAATCAGCATGTCCGGGTGTTCAGCCGCCAGCGCCGCGCACACCTCCAGTTGTTCCGGGCTGGATGTCAGCGCAAAGCGTGGAGTCATCACATATTCGAACCGCCCGGTTTTGTGCCGGCGGTGTATCAGCCGCTTTGAGTCGTCATAGGCCTTCTGGGGGGTGTCGAGCAGCCAGGGCGGCGCGTTGCGGTCCATCAGCACCTTGCCGGCCATCAGCCGCATGGCGTAGGGTTCCGCCGCCGCAAACAGCGCGTCGACGGATTGCGGAAACACGGTGCAGAACACGCACGCCGAGGTGATGCCGTTTCGAAAGCATTCGCCGAGATAAACCCCGGCGATGCGGGCGGCGTACTCCGGGTCACGAAACCGGCCTTCTTCAGGAAACGCATATTTTTCCAGCCATTCCAGCAATTGCGTGCCGTAGGAGGCGATGATTCCGGTTTGCGGATAATGAACGTGGCAATCGATAAACCCGGGAAGAATCAAGCCGCCGGGATACTCCTCCAGCCGCTCGCCGGCATCGAGTTCCCCAAGCGCCTCTCCGGCCGGACGGACTTCGCGAATCAGGCCGTCTTCCATGCGCACAATCGAGTCTTCGTGATAATGAACGGCGGCATCGTCACCGATCACGAACGGGTCGCCCTGAAAGGTCAGAACCGCACCGCGCACCGCTGTTTTCATCGGCATCTCTCCGGGACAACACAACCGTCAGGCCGGCGCCCCCCTCGCGGCCAGCTGCCTGCGGACACAACCGGCAACAATGATCGCCAGGGCGCCGGCAACTCCCGCGCCATAATGCAAAAGCGCCACCGGTTCAAGTGTCGCGGTTCCGCCCGCAACCGCCTTGACCGTGTACCATGGGGAACCGAGAAATTTGAGAAACTCCCGGTCGCCGACGATCATTTCCGCGGCAATCCAGCCGAGCAGCGCCGCGCCGGCCCAGATGAACACGGGAAACCGCCGGATGATGTTCAGCAGCAGCGCCGAACCGCTGACAATCAACGGAATCGACAGCAGCAACCCGAAGACGAACAGGCTGCAATGCCCCCCTGCCGCCGCGACGATAGCCACCACATTGTCCAGGCTCATCACGGCATCAGCCAACGCGATGGTCATCACCGCTCCCCACAGCGTTGTGCTGCCCTTGACATCATGGGCGTCGTCATGGTGGTCGATCAGCAGTTTGAAGGCGATCCAGAACAACAACAGGCCGCCGCCGAATTTCAGATACGGCACCTGAGTGATGAGATAGGAAAACACAAACGCAAACAGAATGCGCAGCCCCACCGCCGCCCCCGCGCCGGCAAACATCCCGATCTTTCTCTGGTTTTCCGGCAATGACCGGCACGCCATGGCGATGACGACGGCGTTGTCGCCCGACAACAGCAGATCGATCCAGATAATCTGCAAAACCTTTAGGAAATAGGTCGGGGTAAGGAGTTCGGAAAAAGCGGAAATAAACGTATCCATGGCATCCTGCTGCGTGACGGGGTGAACCGGTCGTGGCGGCAACGGGTTCAAGGCGTTGCCATTTTTTCTGTTCCGGCATATGGTATTGTCCGATATAGTGCGTTCAACGTACCTGCCAACCACGAGAACCCATCAAGGGGCAAAACAAGAGAAAATCGAATGACGGACAACAACGGCAAGACGGCGCCCGCCTTCCCCATGACCTGGGAACAGGCGGTGGAGTGGCTGCGCTCTCAACCGGACCGGCAGGAGCTGGTGCGCTCCTGCTATTTCGACGACCCCCTGGAGGCGGCGGCGGCGCGATTCCATGACAGCGAGGAGTGGGCGGCGACAAGAAAGCTCATTCCGGCGACTCCCGGAACGGTTCTGGATATCGGCGCCGGGCGCGGCATCAGCTCATACGCCCTCGCCCGGGACGGCTGGCGGGTGACCGCCCTCGAACCCGACCCCAGCGCTCTTGTCGGGGCCGGCGCCATTGAAACGCTGAAAACCGCAAGCGGCCTGCCGATCGAGATTGTGGGTGAATGGGGCGAAGCCCTGCCGTTTCCGGATGCCCGGTTTGATTTGATCCACTGCCGCCAGGTGCTGCACCATGCCCTGAATCTGGAGACCTTCCTCAAGGAGGCGGCCCGGGTGCTGAAACCCGGCGGCTGGTTCATCGCCACCCGGGAACATGTCGCCGACACTCCCGAAGGACTTGCAGTGTTTCTTCGATACCATGATCTCCACCGTTTTTACGGCGGAGAAAACGCCTTTCCCCTGAGCACCTATCTCGCCGCGGTGGACAATGCCGGCTTGGAATTCACCGGGATTCTCACCCCCTTCGACAGCCCGGTCAATTATTTCCCGGCGACGCCCGACGAAATCATCAACACGATGAAAACTCTCTGGCACTGGAAGCACGAGCCGGCGGGTGCGGAACTCGCCGCCAATGCCCGGAAAAGCTACACCATTCCGGGGCGCCTCTATACCTTCACGGCACGAAAACCGTCGTCCGACACCCGGGAGGATTTGACGGGACCGGCGCTGTCCCACCGCTTGATGGTGCAGGCGCTCACCGACAACTATGAGTCGCGGCTCCGTTCCCTTGAAGCGCGACTCGTTGAAAACGAACGCAAATTCGACCTGCAGCTGGCAGCGCTGCGCCAAGACCTCGCTCATCCGTGGAGTACGATGACCAGACACCTCCGGAGCAAACTGTCGCAATGAACGCCTGCGAATCCAATCCCCGCGCGTTCCTTGGGGTTACCCCGTAAACAGATCGGGGTATTGGCCGGCGAGAATCGGCAGCGACACCTGCAGCTCGTTCATATGGGTGCGCATGGCGGTTTCCGCCTCATCGGGGGAATGCCCCTGAATCGCCGAAACAATCCCGGCGTGCTGGCGGATCAGAACGCCGATGGGCGTGGCGTCCGGCAACGACAGGAACCGCACCCGATCGGTCTGCGCCTTCAGGTTGTCGAGCACCCGCCAGGCGTTCTCACGACCGGCCGTTTTCGCCAGCGTCTGGTGGAACAATTCATCGAGTCGCAGAAACTCGACATTGTTGTTGTCTTTTTCCGTCCGTTGCTGTTCGAGAATGATGCCTTCGAGAGTTTGGATCGCCTCGTGGGCGGCGCTCTCCGCCGCCGAGCGCACCAGAGCCACCTCGATGGCGGTGCGCAGAAAGTGTGCGTCGCTCACCTCCTGCAGTGAAATCAACCGCACATAACTGCCGCGCTGCGGGCGGATTTCCAGCAGTTCCGCCTCCTCCAGCTTGATGAACGCCTCGCGGACCGGCTGTTTGGACACCCCGAACTGCCGGGCGATGTCGGTCTCCGACAGCGGCGTCCCGGGGCGCAGCTGCATCTGCACGATCGCCTTGCGGATGGCGGCGAAAATGCGCCCGCTCGCCTTTGCCAGGCGGGGATAGCGATCATCCTGGATGTCTACAGGTGAGAAAACAAAAGCCATAGGAACAATTTACTCGATAAAATCACGCTTGACAAGTTGTATTCTAACATTCTACCATTATCCGCGGTGAATTCCGGGGTTTCTTCCCGGAATTCCGCTTGACGACACACCCCAATCCGATACCCGTTTCCCAACATAACCACACCGCGGGGAGTTTTCGCGACGGCAGGGAACTCCCATACTTTTCAAACGGTTCGCCGTCAACGACCATCGTTTCCGGCCCGGGCCGGACTCCTCCGGCGGACCCGCGGAAGAACCGCGCATTGTCCGCCGGGCGCCGGAACCGGTCGCCATCACTTTTACACAGCATTCCGCATCAACCGACGAGGCCAACATGAAACTCAACCGGACAGCTCTCACCGACACCGCACTCTGGGACGCGGCGGACATCCGCATTCCGGCAATCGACCTTGCCCGCGTTCAGGCCGACACCGCACAAACCCCCACCTGGGTTCACTTCGGCGCCGGAAACATCTTCCGCGCCTTCCCGGCCGCCTTGCAGCAACACCTGCTGGAGGAAGGCCTGACCACCACCGGCATCATCGTTGCGGAAGGCTATGATTATGAGATTATTGACGACTTTTTCACGCCTTACGACAATCTCACCCTGCTGGTCACCCTGAAATCCAACGGAACCATTGAGAAAGCCGTCATCGGCTCCGTCACCGAAGCCCTGAAGGCCGACCCCGCCTCCGCCGATTATCAGCGCCTCAAGCAGGTTTTCCGCGCGCCGTCCCTGCAGATGGTGAGCTTTACCATCACCGAGAAGGGCTATTCCCTGACCCGCGGCGACGGCCGGTTCATGCCCGACGTCGCCGCCGATTTCTCCGCCAATCCGGAGGACGCCAGAAGCTATATGGGCAAGGTGGCGGCGCTGCTGGCGGCGCGGTATCTCGCCGGCGGCGCCCCCGTGGCCATGGTTTCCATGGACAACTGCTCCCACAACGGCGAGAAGCTGTTCGCCGCCGTCCACGCCTTCGCCGAACGCTGGACGGCAAACGGTGTGCTTGACAAAGGGTTTCTCGAGTATGTCGAAAACCCCGCCCGGGTCGCCTTTCCCTGGAGCATGATCGACAAAATCACTCCGCGGCCCGATGATTCGGTGAAGGCCATGCTGAAACAAAGCGGCTTCGAGGACGCCGAAGGCAAAATCACCGCGAAGAACACCTATGCCGCCTCCTTCGTCAACGCCGAGGAGGCTGAATATCTGGTCATCGAGGATGCCTTCCCCAACGGCCGCCCGCCGCTGGACAAGGCCGGCGTGATGTTCACCACCCGGGATGTGGTCAACCAGGCCGAGAAAATGAAGGTGTGCACCTGTCTCAACCCGTTGCACACGGCGCTGGCGGTGTTCGGCTGCCTGCTGGGCTACAGCAAAATCAGCGATGAGATGGCAGACCCTGACCTTGTCAGGCTGGTGCAGCGTCTGGGGTATACCGAAGGCCTGCCTGTGGTGGTCGACCCCGGCATCATCCGCCCCAAGGATTTTCTCGACGAAGTGCTGACCGTCCGCTTTCCCAACCCCTTCATGCCCGACACGCCCCAGCGCATCGCCACCGACACCTCGCAGAAACTCTCCATCCGGTTCGGCGAGACCATCAAGGCCTATCTGGCCGCCGGCCGGGACATGTCCATCCTTCGCGCCGTGCCGCTGGTGCTGGCCGGCTGGTGCCGCTATCTGATGGCCGTCGACGACGCCGGCAGACCGTTCACCCTCAGTCCCGACCCGTTGCTGGAAACGCTGAAGCCCCGAATCGCCGGGCTCAGGCTCGGCGACCCGTCGCCCGATGTGAGTGCGTTGAAAGACCTGTGGACCGATGAAAAACTCTTCGGCGTCGATTTGGTGAAAGCCGGGCTCGCCGGCGTCATTGTTGAGCGACTCGTTGAAATGCTTGCCGGTCCCGGCGCCGTTCGCCAAACCCTGCAAAATTCTTTGGAGCCGTGAGAGCGGGCCCGCTCCTCTTGTTTCTGAAAGACCGCTTTATTTTCAAAATGATAGCCGTCAGCGGCGTCATCTTGAACCGCGGGGTCGGAGCAACGGCTGAGAAATGTGCCTTGACAAGTTACATTCTAACATTCTACAATATGAGTTATCCCGCATCGGGTGACCCAATATTATTTTCGGAGGGAATTATGAAAGTACATACAATATTTTACGCGGCGCTCATTGCATCGACAGCGATCGGACAGGCCATGGCCGCGGATTTTACGCTGAACGTCAACACCGCGCTGACCACCGACGACCCGCTCTACAAAGGGCTGGAAACTTTCCGTGACGAAATTGCCAAACGCTCCGAAGGAAAAATCGAAATCAAGTTGTTCCCCAATTCCCAGCTGGGCTCCGACGAAGACGTGATTGAGCAGGCCCGCGCCGGCGCGCCGGTGGCCGTTGTGGTGGAAGGCGGACGCCTCGCCAACTACGTCAAGGAATTCGGCATCATGACCGCGCCCTATATCGCCAAGAGTTACGAGGGCGTGCGCAAGGTCACCGTGTCTCCGCTCTTCGCCGAGTGGGAGAAGAAACTCCATGATACCGCCGGATTGCAGGTTCTCTCCTTCAACTGGTCCCAGGGCGAGCGCCAGGTGATCATGAACAAGCCGGTCAAGACTCCCGCCGATCTCGCCGGCGTCCGTATGCGCACCCCCGGCGCTCCGGTGTGGATCGAAACCGTGCGCGCCATGGGCGCCACTCCCGCGCCGATGCCGTATTCTGAAGTCTATTCCGCCATGCAGCAGCAGGTGATTGACGCCGTCGAGGCGCAGATTCCCGCCGCCTACGGCTCCAAGCTGCAGGAAGTCGCCAAGCACATCACCAAAACCCACCACATCTTCCTGATTACCGGTCTGGTCGCCAGCGGCGGCTGGTATGACAGCCTCCCCGACAACTTGAAGACCATCGTGCGCGAAGAAGCCCTGAAGGCGGGCGACGTCGCCTCCTACGGCACCCGTGATTCCATCGCCGGCCTCGAAAAGAAGATGGAAGAAGCCGGTGTGACCTTCCATGAGATTGATGTGGAGCCGTTCCGCAAGGCGACGGAAGTCGTTTACGACAAGCTCGGTTACGGCGAGCTGCGCGAGCAGATTCAGGCGATCGCCGAAGGGAACTGATCCCCCCGTTGGACGATGAGCATTCTCAGGTTGTCCGCGGCAGACGGAGAACCGGGCGAATGTCCCGGTTTTCCGTTAAACAAAGGGGGTACCCATGTCGACTCTCAAGCTTCTCGGGCGCCTGGCCGCAAAGGCCGAACTGGCGCTCGCCATTATTTTATTGGCAATTATTGTCTTTCTGGTGTTCATTGCCGCCGTCGCCCGCACACTGGGGCATCCGATTATCTGGTCGGTGGATATGGCCCAGCTGTTGTTCATCTGGGTCTGTTTCCTCGGCGCGTCCCGGGCGACGCGTGAAAAGAGCCTCCTCGGCATCGATTTGTTTGTGCGTCTGGCAAAACCTGAAAAACGGTTTTATCTGGAGCTCGTTCTCACACTTGTCATTCTGGTGTTTCTCGGTCTCCTGGCCTACCACGGCGCCAAGCTGACCAACATGAACTGGCAGCGGCAGTTCGGCGACAGCGGCATCTCCTATGCCTGGGTCACCGGCGCGGTGCCCGCCGGGTGTGTGCTGCTGGCCGTTTCGTTCATTCACAACATCGTCGTGGCCTTTCAGCGTCGAAACACCGGCGCCGGAGCCCTCATCTATTCCCGTCTCGAAACCGACGAGGCGCCGGAATCCCAGGCGCAATAGGAGGGGGATGTCATGGGTTTTTTCATTGTATTTCTGTTCTTCGCCCTGATGTTCCTCGGTATGCCCGTCGCCTTCGCCATCGGCATTTCCGGGTTCGTGTTCTTCGTCACCGACCCGATGATGCCCATGTCCATCGCCGTGCAGAAGGTGGCCTCCATGAGCCAGAGCTTTCCGCTGCTGGCGGTGCCCTTCTTTGTACTCGCCGGGCATTTGATGAATGAGAGCGGCATCACCAACCGCCTGTTCCGGTTCTCCTACGTCGCCGTCGGCTGGATGGCCGGCGGACTGGCGCAGGTGGCGATTGTGCTGGCGACCCTGATGGGCGGCGTCTCGGGTTCGGCCGTTGCCGACGCCGCCATGGAGGCGCGCATCCTCGGGCCGACCATGGTGGAAAAGGGCTACGGCAAGGGGTATTCCGCCGCGGCCATCGCCGTCGGTTCGCTGATTACCGCCACCATTCCTCCGAGCATCGGCCTCATTCTCTACGGCTATGTCGGCAATGTCTCCATCGGCCGCCTGTTCCTCGCCGGCATCATTCCCGGCCTGATGATGATGGCGGCGCTGATGACCTGCGCCTATATCATCGCCAAAAAACGCAACTATGTGGTGGCCAACACCGAGAAACCGACGCTCAAAACCCTGGGCTCCGCCATGTGGGGCGCCAAGTGGGCGCTGCTGTTTCCCGTCGCCCTGGTCATCGCCATCCGCGGCGGCGTGTTCACACCGTCGGAAGTCGGGTCCATGGCGGTGGTCTATGCCATCATCGTCGGCTTTCTGCTGCATCGGGAACTGAACGCCGAAAAGGTCATCCGCGCCTTCCGGCACGCGGTGTCCGACGTCGGGTTGATCATGATCATCATCCTGCTTTCGGGCATGGTCGGGCACGCCATCATTTTCAACCAGGTTCCCCAGGCCATTTCCACATGGATGCTGGCCGGCCTGTCCAACCCGACTCTGATTGTCGCCGTCATCCTGCTGTTCCTGGTCATTTCCGGCTGTTTCGTGGAAGCGACGGTGCTGGTGCTGCTGCTGGCGCCGATTTTCGTGCCCATCGTCACCAAGCTCGGGGTTGACCCGGTGCACTTCGGCATCCTGATGATGAGCATCGTTACACTGGGCGGCATGACGCCTCCCGTCGGGGTGGCCATGTTCGCCGTGTGCTCGTTGATGGACGTCAAGGTCGAGGACTACGCGGTGGCGGCCGTTCCGTTCCTTTTCACCATTTTCGCGGTGATCGGCGTCTTGCTGTTTTCACCGGGGCTGGTGCTGTGGTTGCCGAATATGGCGTTCGGCCCCTGAGACCGGCGGGGAACGCCCCCGAAACGCTTCTTCCGTTCCCGGTTGCGGATTGCGCGGCCCCCGCGCAATCCTTCCGGAAATGTGTGCGACGCGCCTGACGAGCCCACGGTTTTGTTCCGGAGCGGCTCCTTCACGAACGCACACGAACCAACCTTTGGAGAGTTGATCATGAGACATGTGTGGCGCTGGTTTGGACCCATCGACAAAGTCACGATTTCCGACGCCCGTCAGGCCGGGGCCGAGGGCATTGTCTCCGCCCTGCATCACATTCCCTACGGAGCGGTGTGGACGCCGGAGGAAATCGAGAAACGTTGTCAGGAAATCGCCCGGATGGACGACGGCACTCCGTCAACATTGACATGGGACGTCGTGGAAAGCCTGCCGGTTTCCGAGGACATCAAAACCCAAACCGGGAACTGGAAAGAGCATATCGATAATTATCGCCTGTCCATGAACAATCTCGCCGCCGCCGGACTCAGGGTGATCTGCTACAATTTCATGCCGGTTCTCGACTGGACGCGCACCGACCTGCGCTGGAAAACGGCGCATGGCGGCACCACCATGCGCTATGACCTCATTGATTTCGCCGCCTTCGACCTCTTTATCCTGCGCCGCCCCCAGGCCTTCAGCGATTATCCCGCCGCGGTGATCGACGCCGCCGGCAGGCGCGCCAAAACCTTCGACGACGCCACGGCGGCCCGGCTTGTCGCCAATATCCGCGCCGGGCTGCCGGGAGCGACCGAGGCGACGGACCTCGAGAGCATGCGCCGCGAGCTCGCCGATTACGCCGACATCGACGCCGACACGCTGCGCGGCCATTTCATCGACTTTCTCTCGGAGATTGTTCCGCTGGCCGAACAGCTCGGCCTGCGCTTCTGCTGTCACCCCGACGACCCGCCGTGGCCGATGCTCGGCCTGCCGCGCATCACCTCCACCGAAGACGATTATGTCCGCCTGCTCACCGCCGTCGACAGCCCGGCCAACGGCATCACCTTCTGCACCGGCGCTCTCGGCGCCCGCGCCGACAACGATCTTCCCGGCATGGTCAAACGTCTGGGGCCGAAAATCCACTTCGCGCATCTCAGGAGCGTACGCCGCGAAGACGGCACCATCCCCGGCTCGTTCCACGAGGATGAGCACCTTGCCGGCGACATCGACCTGCCGGCGGTAGTCACCGCCCTGCTGGACGAGGAAGCCCGCCGTGCCCGGGAAGGCCGCGGCGACGCCGTCATCCCCATGCGCCCCGACCACGGCCAGGACATCCTCACCGACACCGCCCGCAACGCCCAGCCGGGTTATCCGGCCATCGGCCGCCTCAAGGGGCTGGCGGAACTGAAGGGCGTGGAGCGGGGGTTGAAAAGCAAATGACGGCACCCGCGTGACCCGCCGCCGGTGTCGGGGGAGGAAGCGGGCGGTTACGGCCCCCCTCTGCCTTGCGGTTTCCCGAAACCCGCCCGGAACGGCCGCTCACCCTTCCGCCGCAATGTTTTGCAGCAGCATCGCCAATTCTTCCTGTTCCTCGCCGAAAACCCGTTTGGCCAGTTCCGTACGCCGCTGCATGCCGTCCATGGCATCCAGTACCAGCCGGGTTTCCGTCGCGTGCACGGAAAACTTGAAGAAATCGCCGGAGGCCGACTGTTCCCCCATGAAATGGTGCGGATCATCGGCAACGATCCCGCGGAACGAATCGACGCCGAAGCGGCGGGACACCGCTTCGTCGAACCGCCTCAGGTCATCGGCGACTTCGATTTGCAGATAACCGGCCTGGGCGGCTTCGCTGAGGAACTTGTCCGGTTCGCGCCCGCGGATCTCCCCGAGATACATCAACAAATCCTTGGCTTCCTGCGACAATTGCGGCACGGGATAGCGCATGCGGATCCAGCGGAGCGCCGATCTCTGCAACAGCGCGCCGAAGGTTTTGTTGTACGTGGCAATCAGCTCCCGCGCCTCCGCCGCCGCCCGTTGCAGCAAGTCGCCCCCGCCCCGTTTGGACCCCAGCACCGACGGCAGCCAACCCTTGCGGTTGAACAGTTCTCCGTATTGTTCCGGAGCGTGAAGGATTTGCTCGGACAATTCCTTCGCGGTGATGCCGGAAAAAATGTCCGCTTCAATTCCGGCAATCGCCGCGTAAGGGTTGTCCCAGATATGCTCGGCAATCTCCTCGAACGTCACCTTGTGATCGATCCATGACTCCGCCATCAGCATATCTTCTATGGCCAATTCACGGATGCCGGCATGGGGTTGCTCCGCCGGAAACAGAAGCGGCGTCCCCTTCGGCAGAACCTGGCGCTGCGGCAAATTGACAACACCGTTTCTTCCGGGAGTCACCACCGGTTTTTCCGCCCGGTCACGGTCACGCCGCGGGAGTTGCGCCGGTTTGTCGGAACGTTGAGGCGCCGGACCGGTGAACATCCGCGGGCGGGACGCAGGCGGAAACAGATCGCGAAGCTGCTTCTCGCGATAGGTCAGAAGAGTCAACAACTGCACCCCGTAGAGGCGAAACAGCGTCATCTGCAACAGGGCATTCTGCCGTTCCCTGTCCGGAATTCTCGAAGATGATTCCGAGCCGCGCAACCCCCCGGCGTTCTCGGGGTGTTTGATGATGTCGTCCAGAAACGCGGCGCCGTCCTGCCCGCCCTGGAAACAGCTTTCAAACTGTTCCAGCACGACAAAGGGCTCGTTGAAAACCTGCGCCGTGGACTCCTGGAACACCTTGACGGCTCCGGCCGTATCGGGAAAGGCGACGATTTTCTCAATCAGACAATCGCGGCCGGCCTCGCCGCAGGCTTCAAACTCCTGGCGGGTGGTCCGCATCGCGGCAATCGCCTGGGCCAGCGCCGTCACATCCTGATCGCTCGCCGCAGCCAGAAGACTTCGGGTGAGAAGCGGCGGCTGCCCGTGGCGAAATTCCATGAGCGGTTGTCCGCGCACCCGGCAGAACTGCCGGAAAAACGAGACGATGGTGCGGAAATTGCCCCGCCGGAACGGATAAATCTGCCACAGCCGCTGCAGGGCAAACGCCGCCTTGCGGGCCTGTTGCTTGTCGGTCAAATCCGTCATGGGAACGGATTTGAGAGTATCCGTCGCTTCCCCCACATCCTCCGCGATCATTTCCGGAGCGCTGAACGACATGCCGTTTCCCGGTTGCGCCGTTTCGTTTTCCGGAGCGGCGAGAGTCCGTATTTCCCCGGCAAAGGGATAGATCCCGTCAAAAATGCGGCGATGGGTTTCCGTGAGATGCGCAAAATCCCACTGCCCCTCCACGGGATGACGTTCGAGCTCCAACAGCACGTGCGCCGTATGAATCTGCTCGAAAAAATCCAGCTTGAGCGGATCACGCTCGTTGAAACGGTTTCTCGGCACTCGGGTCTGCGGGTAGAAGAAATCATCGGAACTCATGGCAAAACCTAAGAATTGTCAATGTTTCACCCCTCGGCACAAATCAATGTAGCGGGCGCCCAGCACATTGCTTTCGGCGAGGGTGATAAAATTGAGACGGCATGCGCACAGGAGGAATTCTTCGAACGGTTCCAGCCGGTGCCCCGAACCGCTCATGATCCCCAACACTTCCATCAGCGGCAAATCCATATGATGGGCGATGAACGGAGTGAGCACACTGTCATCGCCGCTTCTCAACACTTGGTCAACAAGGGCCAACGCGTGTTCCCGGTTTTGTATCTCCGGAATTCCGCACGGATCGATCATTTCGTGTCCTCCCGAATATCGGGCAAATCATTTGGTGTGGGGCAAATCATAGCATCAGTTGAAAAAAAAGTATAGAACGCCGTCCGCGTCTTTGTTTGTAACGGACTGATATATCTTGGACCCGGTGATACCCCCGAACGGCGATGATTTCAAGCCGACCGCCGGGATAAAGATGTTCGCCGCCGGTTGACGGGCATTGACAGTCCCGGCAATCCCTCCTATTTTTCCATTCCGAACTGAAGAATAACGTTCTGCAGTGTTGAACGGTGCGGCGATGGAAGCAAAAGTCAAATCACTCGACAAGGCGTTGCGCGTCTTGAACTGCTTCACCCCGGAAGAGCCGGAACTCGGGATTTCCGAACTCAGCCGCCGCCTGGATCTTTACAAGAGCAACGTTCACAGCATCGTGACAACGATGGAAAAGAACGGTTTTATCGAAAAAAACGAAACCACCGGCCGTTACCGGCTCGGGCTTGGCGTCATGCGACTCGCCCATGTGGTGACCTCCGGGCAGGGCGGGCAGCGCATCATCCACCGGTTCGTCCGGGAACTCTCTGAAGAAGTTGACGAAATCGTCTATTTCGGGGTGCGCTGGCACCACGCCGTCATGTATCTGGAGGGCGCCTACCCTGACAGAGTCTACAATCTGCGCTGGGGCGCCGGCATGGTCGCGCCGCTGACCTGCACCGGCATCGGCAAGGCCATTCTGGCTTTTTCCGAAGACAGGGTCATCGACGATGTGCTGAGCCGGCCGATTGACCGGTTTACCGACGCAACCATCACCGACCCGGGCAAACTGCGCGACGAGCTGCAGACCATCCGCACGCGCGGATACAGCACCGACAACATGGAGCATGAATACGGCGTCAAATGCGTCGGCGTACCGGTGTTCAACAGAAACAACGAGCTGGTGGGCGCCTTCAGTTCCACCGGCCCATCGCTGCGGTTCAGCGACAACCGCATTCCCGCTCTGGCAAAGATGCTGAAGGAGAAAGCCCTCGCCCTGCGCAACAGCCTGTAGTTTTTTTATTCCCTCTCAAGAACGCCGTTCTCTGATAAAGAACGATTCACCGCAACAAAAGCCGGAACTACCGCACCAACAAAGGAAAACGACAATGCCTTCCGAAAAATTCGGCGCCAACTGCGCCATACTGATGCCGTTCAATGCCGACGAATCCGTCGATGTTGCGCGGCTTGTCGCCCACGGCAAATGGGTTTTGGAGAACGGGGTATCCAGTTTCACGCTGTTCGGAACCACCGGTGAGGGCGGGTCCTTCGGCCGCAGAGAACGGGCAGAACTGATCCACGCCGTCCTCAAGGCCGGAATCCCGGCAAAACAACTGGTATCGGGCATCATGGCCAGCGCCTGGCCCGATGCTGCGGATATGGCCCTGGACGCCCTGGACGCCGGAGTGCGCAACGTTCTCGTCCCGCCGCCCTACTATTTCAAAAACCCGACGCAGGACGGCGTTTACAACTGGTACGCCCGGTTTTTCGACGCCCTGGGCAGCAAGGCCCGCGATGTGATTCTCTATACGATTCCGTCGGTCACCGAGGTTGAACTGACCATTCCGCTGATCAAACGCCTCGCCGCCGGCTTCCCGGAAGTTGTCAAGGGCGTCAAGGATTCCACCGGGGACTGGGCCTTCGGGCAGGAGCTGATCCGTGAGCGCGGAAAGCTCTTCATCCTCATCGGCAACGAGACCAAGCTGGCCGAGGCCTGCCGCATGGGCGCCGAAGGCTCCATTTCGGGCATTGCCAACCTGCTGCCGCGCACCCTCACCGACCATGTGGAGGGCAAGGATGTGGATGTCGACGCCATGGCGGCCCTCGTCGCGGCGGTGTGCGCCCACCCCGTGACCCCGGCATTGAAGGTGATTGCCGCGCATCTGAAGGGAGACGACGCGTGGCTGCGCGTGCGCGCGCCCTTTGTGCCCTTTGCGGGCCCCGGCGCCCCCGAGTTGATTGCCGCCTTCGAAAAACTCTTTGGCGGCAAGGTTTGAGTGGACGGAGGCCGGCGAACCGTCAGACCGGCCTTGAATTGAACGGATGAACGAACAAGGGAGAAAATCGATGTTGAATTTGGTTCTTCCGGCAGTCCCGGCGCGCATCGGCACCGGCGAAAAGGAAGTGATTGTTGTGACCAACGGCGACCTGCGGGAATCCGCCAATGTCACCTGCTGGCCGACGGAGGCCGCCTTTGAAGAAAAGCTGCGCGCCGCTTTGCAGAAACTGGGCTATACGATGAAACGCATGGGCGAGTTCCACAAGGAGCGCGGCCACGGCTTCATTTCCAGCCAGCGCGAAGGCAGTGACCTGTTCGAGGGCATTGACCCCGAGGCGCCGGTGATTGTGCTGCTGACGGTGTGGAATTACGCGCACCATCTGGCGCCGTCTCTGGTCCACCACAAGGGGCCGGTCCTGCTGCTCGCCAATTTCGAGGGCACCTGGCCGGGGCTGGTCGGCATGTTGTGCATGGCCGGAACGCTGACGTCTCTGGGTCGCTCCTATTCCCGGTTGTGGTCCGAGACCTTCGACGACGAGTTCTTCTATACCGGGCTCAAGACCTGGCTCAGGGACGGCGCAGTGAACCACAAGCTCGGCTATCTCAAAGACATCAAGCCGACTCACCCGGTGCTGGCGACTCCGGCGGGGCAAATCGGACAAAAGGTCGGCGAATATATCCTGGCCCACAAGGAGATCATCGGCCTGTTCGACATTTTCTGCATGGGCATGATGAACGCGGTGTTCCCGCAGCAGGCCCTGGTCAAGGTCGGCATTCCGATGGAGGGGCTGTCCCAGTCGGCGCTCATCGTCGAGATGAACAAAGTGTCGCCGGAACTACGGGAGAAGTGCCTCGAGTGGTATGAACAGCGCGGCATGAAATTCGTTTACGGTACCGACGGCGCCAGGGAGTTGACCCGCGAACAGGTGATGGAACAATGCGCCATGATGATCGCCATGGCCCGCTTCGTCAAGCGCTTTGGCCTGGCGGCGGTGGGCGTGCAGTACCAGCAGGGCCTGAAGGACGCCTGCGCGGCGTCGGACTGGGCGGAGGGCGCCATCGGCAATGCCGAACGCTTCCCCATTCCCGATGAGAACGGCGAGGTCATCCGCGACGGCGAGGCGATTCCGTGCATCAACGAGGTGGACATGGGCAGCGCCATTCCGCAGGTGATGCTGGCACGGTTGTTGAAGTCCCTCGGGTTGCCCAACGAAACCACCCTGCATGACGTGCGCTGGGGCAGCGAATTCAACGGCACGTTCTATTGGGACTTCGAGATTTCCGGCGCGGTGCCCTTCGCCCATCTGAAGGGCGGCATCGCCGGCGCCACCGGCTATCGTCAGAACCCGATGTTCTTCCCCTACGGCGGCGCGACCATCGCCGGGCAGGGCAAGGCCGGGCGGTTCATCTGGGCGAGAGCCCACTACGAAGGCACCGATGTCATCATGCATATCGGCACGGGGACGGCGGTGGAACTGCCCGAAGCGGAATTCGAGCGGCGCCGCAAAGCCACGGATTATGTGTGGCCGCTGCTCAATGCCGAACTGGACGGCATCACCCGCGACGACCTGATGGCCGGGCACCAGAGCAACCATCTGACCATCGCCTATGTCGACGAACCTTTGCTCGCCGACGTGTTCAAGGCCTTCGTCGCCCAGGCCCTCACCCAGAACATCAAAGTGCGAATCGCCGGAAACGCCGATTCACTGCTCGAAAGCGAATAAACCGGCTGTTTCTTGTGCGAAAAAGAACTTTTTTTATAAGAAATGTTCGCATAAGAAAATGTGTTGGCTGAATCGAACCTGACATGCCGGCTCCGCCGGATTTCGAAATTCCTGTCGAAATCCGGCGGAGTTCTTTTTTGTCGGGGGCGCCGTCAACAGCCCCCGTTTCCATGCGTCATTTTGTCAAACCGTCGGGCATCATGTTTCGGGTTTTCGTTTTTTTCCAAGAGATTGCTGCTGTTGTTCACTGATTCGGGCGTCTCCCGAAACCGGCTCTTCACTTTCCGATTGTTTTCGTTATCGAAACAGTATAAGGTTTGTCGCAATCAGCGAGACTCTTTCCAAACCTGTGGAAAATGACAGCAAAATAACGGGTTTTTCTAGGGGCACAGGGTTGGAAACGGTAGGTGTGAACCTATAATTGTGGTTAGTTAAACGAGTACAATCCATCTGGAGGAAATCTAATATGAAAAGAATTGGTATTGCAGTTTGCGCTTTGGCGGCCGCTATTTGCGTCTCCGCGCCGGCGGTCATGGCCCAGGACAAGGTCGAAATCAAAATCGCCGGCATGAAGCCGGAAGGTGAGCCCGAGACCCTCGGCATGCAGAAGTTCGGCGAAATCCTCGGCAAGCTTTCCAACGGCAAGTACGATGTCAAGGTGTTCCCCAACAGCCAGCTCGGCAAGGAAGACGCCTATATCGCCAACACCCGCAAGGGCACCATTCAGATGTGCGCCACCGGCACGCAGGTCTCCGCCCTTCATCCGGCGATGGCCATGCTTGAAACCCCGATGATGTTCAACAGTCTGGATCATGCCCGTCGCGCCATGAACGGCGGCAAGACCTTCGACCTCATCAACGAAGGCTTCATCGAGAAATCGGGTCTGCGCACCCTGAACGCCTTCCCCCTCGGCTTCCGTCATTTCTACACCAAGAAGCCCCTGAAGAGCATGGACGATGTCAAGGGTCTGCGCATGCGCGTTCCCAACATTCCGCTCTATATCAACTTCGCCAAGGAAGCCGGAATTTCCGGTCAGCCGATGCCGTTCGCGGAAGTTCCCGCGGCGCTTGACCAGGGCGTGATCGACGGCGGCGACAGCCCGCTGGCTGACATCGTCGCTCTCAAGATGTATGAAATCACCCCGAATATCACCCTGAGCGGTCATATTCTCGTCATCCACTCCCTCTACATCAACGAAGAGTTCTATCAGAAGCTTTCCGACGAGGAAAAGGGCTGGTTCAACCAGGCCGCCAGGGAATCCGCCGATTACGTGTGGGATCTGATGGCCGAAGTTGAAAAGAAGGCCGTGGAAGACATCACCAAGGGTGGCGGCACCATCAGCGAGCCCAACGAAGAGTTCCGCAAGGCTCTTCAGGAAGCCGGCGCCCGCAGCTGGAAACTGTTCTACGATACAGTTCCCAATGCCAAGGAAATCCTCGAAAGCGCCGACGCTTACAAATAAGCGTATCTTGACTGTGTCAAGGATTTAATCCAATAATCAAAGAGGCCTATCTTCAGGTTTGAAGATAAGCCTCTTTGGTATCAGGCTCAACCTTCATACCTTGTTTTTCACCGCTCCACCGGGGCGATTCACCGCTCTCCGCTTCGAGCCGCCATCGCCGGGAGTCCATTGTTGTTGAAAAGTCATTTAAGAGGACGTTGATATGGCTTCTGAGAATCCCCAACCGGTCCCGCCGGGAGACGTCGCGAAAAAGACCCTGGGAGAAACGCTGTTCGAGTTTTTTTGCGCGGCCGTGTTTTTAGGCATGATCGGCCTCGTGTGTTATAATGCCGTCTTGCGTTACGTGTTCCGGTCGAGCTTTCCTCCCGCCGAGGAATGGGCGCGCTTCCTGTTCGTCTACGTCACCTTTTTCGGCGCCATTGAAGCGTTCTATCGCGGCAAGCACATCGCCGTCGACATGTTCGTCAACCTGATCTCCGGAGTGCCCCGGAAACTCATCGATATCATCGCCCACCTTCTCGGGCTCATCGCGTTGGCCTTCCTGATTTACGGCGGGTATGAGCTTGTGGCCATCAACCTCAACACCTACACCGTCGCCACGGGCATCAATTATTCCATCTTCTACATCGTTCTGCCCATCATGGCCGCCGCCGCGTTCATCATCCGCGGCCTGGAATTTCTCAAGCTTCTGCGCAAACCCGCGTCTCAGTTCGTCCGCCCCGAAGGGATGCCGGACCTTGAAGACCTGCTGGAGGGCTAGACCATGGTAGAACTCGCATATTTCTTCGGAAGCCTGTTCCTGTTCCTGTTCCTCGGCGTTCCCATCGCCCTGGTGCTGATTCTCTGCGCCATCGTGCTGATGCTGGTGGACGCCCAATGGTCCTTCAAGTTCCTGGATTTCATGACCATCCCCAACGCCATGATGGACGGCGCCAACAACTATTCGCTGATGGCCATTCCCTTCTTCGTGTTCGCCGGTGAAATCATGGCAGCGGGCGGCCTCTCCCAACGTGTCGTCGCCATCGCCCAGTTGATCATGGGCCGCATCAAGGGCGGCCTCGGTTACGCCGCCATTCTGGCCAGCATCATCTTCGCCGGTTTGATGGGCAGTTCCGTCGGCGAGGCGGCGGCGCTCGGCGGCCTGCTGCTGCCGATGATGAAGCAGGTGGGCTACAAGCCCGGCCGTGCCGGCGGCATCATCGCCTCCGGCGCCATCCTTGGCCCCATCATTCCGCCCTCCACCAATTTCATCATCCTCGCCTCGGCGGTGAGCGGGCTGTCGGTGGTCAAGCTGTTCATGATCGGTCTGGTGCCCGGCATCATGCTGGGCGCGGCGCTGATGGTGGTGTGGTTCTTCATCGTGCGCGTTGACGGCTACACCGAAACCATCAAGTTCACCCGCGCGGAAACCATCAGAATCCTCATCGATTCGCTTCCGGCCTTCATGATGCCGGTGCTGCTCCTCGGCGGTATCCGCTTCGGGGTGTTCACCCCGACGGAAGGCGGCGCCTTTGCCGCCGTGTTCGCCATCCTGATTTGCACCCTGTGGTATCGGGAGCTCTCCTTCCGCGCCCTGCTGCGGGTGTCCGCCGCTGCGGCCCGCACCACCGCCGTGGTCATGCTCATCGTCGCCGGCGCGTCCGCCGTCGGCTATTACATCACCTTGGCGCAGATCCCCAACCACGTCACCGAACTGTTCGGCGCGTTCATCGACAGCCCGAAGATCCTGTTGACCATCATCATGCTCTTCCTGTTGGTCGCCGGTATGGTGATGGACCTCACCCCCAACGTCCTGATCTTCGCTCCGGTGTTCTACCCGTTGATTGTCCAGGCCGGGATCGACCCGTACCACTTCGGACTCATCTTCATCCTCAACCTCGGCATCGGCGTCATCACCCCGCCGGTTGGGACGGTGCTGTATGTCGTGTGCGGCATCGGCAACATCCAGTTTGTCGACCTTGTCAAAAAGATGTTCCCGTTTGTGATTGTGGAAGTCTTTATGATGTTCGTGCTGGTGTATTTCCCCGAAGTGTCGCTGGTTCCCATGCGATGGCTGATGGGGCAGGGCTGATGATGCCCCGCCGCACCCTTTGAGAAACCCTCTCCCGTTCCGGTGCCGGAACGGGAGGGCACACTGAAAAATCATGAGCATAGAAAACAAAACATGCTTCGTGCTGGATCTCGACGGCACGGTTTACCTGGGAAACAACCCGATTCCCGGCGCCGTCGCGTTTATCCGCAACCACTGGGCCAGTATCGACTTTTACTTTTTGAGCAACAACACCTCCAAGGGGCTGGAAACCTATATCACCAAGCTCAACAGAATGGGCATCGCGGCAACCCCCGAGCGGTTCCTTTCGCCCACCGAGCCGCTGGTGCACTATCTGCGCGCCGGGGGCCTCACCCGCGCCTATCTCGTCGGCAACGCCGATTATACCCGCACGCTGCAAAACGCGATGCCGGAACTGCAGCTCACCGAAACCGGCGCCGAGCTGGTGATCATCGCCTACGATACCGAGCTCACCTATCACAAGCTGGTTGTGTCGGCGCACCTGCTGCAAAAGCCGGAGGTCGGGTTTGTCGCCACCCACCCGGACCTCGTCTGCCCGGACCCGGCCGGGCCGCTTCCCGATGTCGGTTCCTTCCTGGCGCTCTATGAAAAGGCCGTCAACCGCCGCCCCACCCACATTTTCGGCAAGCCGGACCCGAAGGTGCTGGCGCCGCTTCTCGCCAGATACAAGCGGGAGAACATGGTCATGGTCGGCGACCGTCTCAGCACCGACAAGAAACTCGCCGAAAACGCCGGGATTGACTTTGTGCTGGTGCTCTCCGGCGAGGCCACCCTGGAGGACCTCGCCGGGGAAACCGTCAAACCGTGGAAAGTCCTCAACCATCTTGGAGAAATCGTCGACTCCCAACCCTCCGCGTGACCCGTTTTCCGGAGGCGGGAAACGAACCTGTAGAACCAACCCGAAAAGGACCGCATGTCTTCAACCGCCGTCATCATTCATCTGCTGGGAGCCGCCGCGCTGCTCGTTCTCGGGCTTGCCATCCTGCGCAAGGGCATGGATCAGGCCTTCGGCTCACGTATGCGCATTTTTCTCGGCGTCGGCACCAGCAATCGCGGCAAGGCGTTCGGCGTCGGGTTTCTCACTACCCTGGTGTTGCAGTCTTCCACCGCCACCGCCATCATGACCAGCTCTTTCGTCGAGCAGGGCCTGATTTTGCTGCCCATGTCGCTTGCGGTGATGCTCGGCGCCGATATGGGCACCAGCATTGTCTCCCAGCTGGTTTCCCTGAAAATCACCATCCTGTCGCCCACCTTCATTCTGCTCGGCGTTGCCCTGCCCAAGTTCCTGAAAAACCGCCGCGGCGAGGGGTTGGGGCGCAGTTTTGTCGGCCTCGGCCTGATGTTGCTGGCCCTGAAGCTCATGGGTGAAGCCACTGACCCGATTCGCGAATCCACCATCATCCAGACCCTGTTCGGCATGCTGGGCGATGTTCCCTTCGCCGCCGTGGTCGCCTCCGGCCTGATGGCCGCCGCCACCGCCTCCAGCCTGGCGGTGGTGCTGTTCGTGCTCTCCCTCTACCAGGCCGGCGCCATTGATCCGCTGCTGGCGATTTATTTTGTCGCCGGCGCCAATCTCGGCGGGGCTCTGCCGCCGTTTTTCGTCGTCGGCCATAACCACGCCGCCCGACAGGTCATCGCCGGCAACCTGACCATGCGCCTCATCGGCACACTGCTGGTGACCTGGATCGTTCCGCTGTTCCCGGATGAGATCCGGTCGTTCGCTTCGGCCTGGGGCTT